>JAEPMM010000021.1 GCA_017643965.1 Marinobacter sp. | reverse complement strand
GGACTTTTTCATTCCAGTCGTCGCGCAGGCTGTGTCCACCGAAGCGCTTGCATCGCAAGCGAGTCGCCTGTTCCGTCCAGTCCTCGTCCGTCATCTGCTCCACGCACTCGGGCACTGTGTGAACGCCGCGCTGCTGCAGTTCGGACAGAATTCTCAGGGGGCCGTATCCGAGATCCATTCGCTGCCGGGCATACACGTCGGCGAAGCGATCATCATTGAGCCACCCTTCCGCTTCGTAATCGTCGAGCACCCGGTCAATAACCGCTCGTTCAATCTGACGTTGGCGCAGTTTCAGGCTCAGTTCGAGCCGGCTGTGCTCACGCCGCGCCAGCAATCTCAACGCCACCGAGCGCGCCTTGTAATCCTGATCGTCCGGTTTTTCCTGTTCTGCCATTCTGACCCTTCCCGCAAACGCGAACAAAACGCTAGACTAGCTCCCGCAATGCGACTGCCCCCTCTGTTGGTGGCAGTGCGTTGACTTCTCCGGCCCCGTGACGCGGGACGCCGATGGTCGGTGCGGCACACTGTGCCCACACCGGGAACTGGTTTCAATCTCAAGGATACCCTCATGGCTGCATTCATCCAGAAACTGTTCGGCAAAAGCAAATCCGCAGGCAAGTCCAGCGCAACCCGCGGCAGCGCCAAACCGGCCCCGGTGAAGCCGGCTGAAACGCCTGCGGTGGATCCACGGGACGAGTTGCGTGCAACGCAACAACAGCAGCTGGCCAATGCCCCCACCGACACCCAGCTCGAACAACTGGCCATCGGGGGATTAACCGCCGACATCCGTGCCGAAGCCGCCGGCCGGCTGACGGATAAGGCCGGTTTACAGCGGGTCCAGAAAGAGGCCAAGGGCCGTGATAAAGGGGTTTACCAGATTGTTCGGCAGGCTCTGCAACAGCTGCGGGACGAGGAAGAGCGGGCGCAGAAAATCCGTGACCGCATTCAGGCCCTGGTGACCAGCGCCACAGAGCAGGCCCGCAGCGAAGACATTAAGCTCTATGAAGCCCGTCTGGACACCCTGCTGAAACAATGGGCCGAGGTGGAAAAACAGGCGTCGGCGGAGCAGACCAGCGCCTTCCTGGAAGCGGTTCATCAGTGCCGTGAACGGGTAAACGCTCTGAAAGCAGAAGCGGAAGACCAGCAGCGGCAGGAAGAGCAGCAACAACAGCGGGCTGAAACCCTCGCACTGCTGCAGACCACACTCGATGAACTCCGACAGCAAAGCCCGGACCAGGCGCCGGCGATCTCCTCCCTCGATGCTCTGCAGAAAACCCAGGAAAACCGGTGGCTTGAAGCGACCCGTGATACCACCGTGGACAAGCAGCAACAGAAGCACTATGAGAGCCTGATGCAGCCACTGAAGCTTTACATCGCGGCGCTGCGCCGGCTCGGGCAATACCGGGAGCAACTGGCGACATTTGACAGCGCTCCGGCGAGCGACAGCAGCAGCGATGCGCAGACCCGGGCACGGGAACTGATCAAAGCCATCGACTGGCCCATGGATTTTGCCCGCCCGGTGCAGCTCGACGCACTCACCCGCAAAGCCGGCGAAACCCCGGCGGCAACGCCGTCGAAGCGGGACGACACCGAACAGAAGCAGCAGGCGGATGCCCTCAAGAGCACACTGGCCCTGTTGGATGAGGCGCTGGACGCCAAACAGCTCAAAGAATCCAGGCAGCTGTTCAAGCAGGCCCAGCAGCAGCTGAAAGCGCTGGATCACCGCCACAGCAAACCCTTTCAGGCGCGCATTCAGCTGCTGGGCGGGCAATTGCGGGAGCTCACTGACTGGCAGGGGTTTGCAACTGAACCCAAACAAATTGCCCTGTGTGAGCAGATGGAATACCTGGCTACCCAGCCTATGGAGCCGGAAGCCAAATCCGAGCGCATCCGCGAACTCCAGAACGAATGGCGGGAACTGGGCGGGTCCTCGGACCGCACCCTGTGGACCCGCTTCAAGGCCGCTTCGGATACGGCGTACGAGCCCTGTAAAGCCTACTTTGCGGCCAAATCGGGCCTCAAGCAGGCCAATCTGGAGACCCGCAAGGCAATCTGCGACCAGTTGGCCACCTTTGTCGACAATGCAGACTGGTCCCGGATCGACTGGAAATCCGCCGAACGCATTCACCAGACCGCGCGCCAGGAATGGAAAGCGGCCTGGCCTATCGAGTTCCGTGACAACCGCCCGGTCCAGAAGCGTTTTGACGAACTGCTGAAACAGCTCGAGGAGCCCCTGGAAACAGAGCGCCGGAAAAACGAAGCGCTCAAGCAGGATATCGTTGACCGCGCCCACGCGCTGATCACCCATGAGCCGTTGAACGAGGCCATGGAGCAGGCCAAGGCCCTGCAAACCGAGTGGAAACAGATCGGCATAACCCGCCACCGGGAAGACCGCAAACTGTGGCAGTCCCTGCGTCAGGCCTGTGACGAGATTTTCGCCCGTCGCGACGCACAGAAGTCCGAGCAGCAACAAGCGTCCCGGGATGCAGATGCCAACGCCGCTCCGGTGCTGACCGAATGCGAGGCCATCCAACAGGCCACAGACCCGGAAGCCGTTGAGCATGCTCTCTCCGGATTGCGGGCAGTCGCGGCGGAACCGCTGTCACCGGCAGTTCGGGAGCGGCTGAATCAGGAGAAACGCCGGCTGACTCAGTTGCTGGACAACCTGAGAATCCGCAGCCGGGTGCAGACCTGGCAGAGCCTGGTCAGTGGCCGGGTGTCTGGAGCGCTGGATCAGGGAGCGCTGCCCGAAACCTGGGCGCAACTGGCGAGCGACGGCGATGTCATGGCGGCCGATGAACTGGTGATTCGAGCCGAAATCCTCACCGGAACCGCGTCACCGGAGTCTGATCAGGGGCGCCGAATGCAGATTCAGGTTCAGCGCCTGGCGGATGGCATGGGCAACAGCAACAGTGACACGCCGGACATCGGCCGGCAGCTGGAGGCTCTGGTTGCCCACTGGTGCCTGCGCCTGCCGGCGGATGCGGTCAATCATTCGTTGGCTGAGCGGCTTCACCGGTCACGGGAGACGATGCTGGGGTGAGCGGCCTCACCCCCGCTGATGGCTCTCACCCCCGCTGATGGCTCTCACCCCCGCTGATGGCTCTTCACAAACTCCCTGGCGTCCTTAACGGCGACCAGGGAGTTTTCTTTCATGGCCTTCAGTTCGTCATCACCCAGGTAGAACATCATGTCGATGGAATGCCGGTAGTATCGGGTTGGCAGGTGGTTCAGGGCCACGCACATCACGTCGGTCAGGAAGTCGGCGTTGTCAGATTCCTCTCGGGTGGCATCGATGGCGTCCACCACCAATCGTTCATAAAAGTTATCGATCGCATCTCTGAGGGACATCTTTAACCTCCTGCCGCAGTGTTCGTCTCTTTAAACAATAGATCCCCCGCGCCACCTTGTCATGGCCGCCCGCCCACGCATGAGCAGTTTTGCCAATTCGATTGGCAGCCGGCGTCATTACGCAGAGCGCCCCCAACCCGCTATGGTTGCATCATCGGCAGAGCATCCCGACACAATAATCATCAGAGGAACAGCAATGACCACCGAAGCGTATATCTTCGATGCAGTACGTACCCCGCGGGGTCGCGGCAAAAAAGACGGCTCACTTCACAGCGTGAAACCCATTTCACTGCTGACCACCGTTCTCAACGCACTGCAGGAGAGAAACAGTCTCGATACCGCACACGTCGATGACATCGTCATGGGCTGTGTGACGGCGGTGGGTGATCAGGGTGCCGATATTGCAAAAACTGCAGCACTGGCGGCCGACTGGGACGAAAAAGTCGCTGGCGTAACCCTGAACCGCTTCTGCGCTTCCGGGCTGGAAGCCATCAACCTGGCCGCCATGAAGGTCCGCTCAGGCTGGGAAGACATGGTGGTTGCCGGCGGCGTCGAAGCCATGTCACGGGTGCCCATGGGCTCCGATGGCGGTGCCTGGGCTACCGACCCTGCCACTAACCTGCACACCGGCTTCATGCCTCAGGGCATCGGCGCTGACCTGATTGCCACCCTGGAAGGCTTCAGCCGCGAAGACGTAGACGGCTTTGCGGTGAAATCCCAGCAAAAAGCCGCCAACGCCTGGAAAAACGGCTACTTTGCCAAGTCAATTATTCCGGTCACCGACCAGAACGGTGTGGTGATTCTGGACCAGGACGAACAAATCCGTGGCAGCACCACGGTAGAATCCCTCGCCGGCCTTAAGCCCTCCTTCCAGATGATGGGCGAAATGGGCTTCGACGACGTCGCGCGGGAGAAGTACCACTACGTGGAGAAGATCAACCACGTGCACCACGCCGGCAACTCTTCCGGCATCGTGGATGGCGCCACCGCCATGCTGATCGGCAGCGAAGCCAAGGGTAAAGCGCTGGGCCTCAAGCCGCGGGCACGTATTGTCGCCACCGCGGTCACCAGCACCGACCCCACCATCATGCTCACCGGCCCGGCTCCGGCCACCCGCAAGGCACTGGAAAAGGCCGGCATGACGGTTGATCAGATCGACCTGTTTGAAGTGAACGAAGCGTTTGCCTCGGTGGTTATGCGCTTCCAGAAGGAACTGTCTGTTCCGGATGAAAAAGTGAACGTCAACGGCGGCGCCATTGCCATGGGTCACCCGCTGGGCGCCACCGGCGCGATGATTCTCGGCACCCTGCTGGATGAGCTGGAACGCCGTGATCTGCGGTTCGGCCTTGCCACCCTGTGTGTGGGCGGCGGCATGGGCATTGCCACCATCATCGAACGCGTCTGAGCCCGACACTTTTTCTGACAGGAGAACCGAATTATGAGCGCCATCCATTACGACCTGGGATCAGACCAGATTCTGACCCTCACCATTGATATGCCGGGCCAGTCCGCCAACACCATGAACGCGGATTTCCGTGCTGGCCTGACCGACACCGTTGCCAGGGTCAAGCAGGATCTCGACAACATCAAAGGCATTGTCATCACCTCCGCCAAGAAAACCTTCTTTGCCGGCGGTGATCTGAAAGAACTGCACAAAGTCACCCGTGACGACGCCCAGGCCTTTGAAGACATGGTCAATGGCCTGAAAGCCGAAATGCGCGCCCTGGAGACCTGCGGCAAACCGGTCGTGGCTGCCATTAACGGCACCGCGCTGGGCGGTGGCCTGGAGATCGCGCTGGCCTGCCACCATCGCGTGGTGCTGGATAATGACAGCATTCAACTGGGTCTGCCGGAAGTCACCCTCGGGCTGCTGCCCGGTGGCGGTGGCACCCAGCGCCTGCCGCGGATGATCGGTCTGGAAGCAGCCTTTCCATTCCTGATGGAAGGCAAGAAGGTCAACCCGAAAGCGGCTCTGAAAGCGGGCATTGTCAGCGAACTGGCCACTTCCGCCGACGACATGATGCAAAAAGCGCGGGCCTTTATTGACGCCAATCCCAAGTGCCAACAGCCCTGGGATCAGAAAGGCTTCAAACTGCCCGGCGGGGCACCCCACCACCCGACGATGGCACAGAAACTGGCCATTGCTCCGGCCATGCTCAAGCAAAAGACCAAAGGCTGCTACCCGGCACCCGAGCGCATTCTTTCGGCCGCCGTTGAGGGCGCCCAGGTGGACTTCGACAACGGCAGCCTGATTGAGACCCGCTATTTTGCCGAGCTGGTGATTGGTCAGGTGGCGAAAAACATGACCGGCACCTTCTGGTTCCAGCTTAATGCCATCAATGCCGGCGGCAGCCGTCCCGAGGGCGTTGCCAAAGAAACCTTCAAAAAGGTCGGTGTGCTGGGCGCGGGCATGATGGGCGCCGGCATCGCCTACTCCACAGCCACTCGCGGTATCGACGTCGTGCTGAAAGACGTCTCCGTTGAAAACGCCGAGAAAGGCAAAGGCTACTCCGAAAAGCTGCTGGCGAAAAAAGTCAGCCGTGGCCGAATGACCGAGGAGCAGAAAGCCGAGGTGCTCGGTCGCATCAAGGCGACGGCTTCTGCGGATGATCTGGAAGGCTGTGACATGGTGATCGAGGCGGTGTTCGAGGACAGCTCCCTCAAGGCCAAAGTCACCCAGGAAGCGGAGCCAAAGCTGGTCAGCAACGGCATCTTTGCCTCCAACACCTCCACTATTCCCATCACCCAGCTGGCCGAAGCCTCCGCAAAGCCGGACAACTTCATTGGCCTGCACTTCTTCTCCCCGGTGGACAAGATGCAGCTGGTGGAGATCATCGTGGGCGCCAAAACCTCCGAAGATACGCTGGCGCGCGCGTTCGACTATGTCCAGCAGATCGGCAAGATTCCGATTGTGGTCAATGACAGCCGCGGTTTCTTCACGTCGCGGGTGTTCGGCACGTTCGTCAACGAAGGCATCTCCATGCTGGCCGAGGGCATCCACCCCTCCAGCATCGAGAATGCCGGTGTTCTGGCCGGCATGCCGGTTGGCCCGCTGGCCATTTCGGACGAAGTCAGCCTGACCCTGATGCAGCACATTCGTGCCCAGAGCAAGAAAGACACAGAGGCGGCCGGCGGTACCTGGCAACCACACCCGGCCGAAGCCGTCATCGACCAGATGGTCGACCAGCACAACCGCAAGGGCAAAGCCGCCGGTGCCGGGTTCTACGAGTACCCGGCTAACGGCAAGAAGCACCTGTGGCCGGAACTGGACAACCTGTTCGTGGACGCCGCCAAGGCCCGTGACGTGGCGCTTCAGGACCTGAAAGACCGTATTCTGTTCATTCAGGCCATCGAAACCGTTCGCTGCCTCGAGGAGGGTGTGCTGAAAACCGTGGAGGATGCCAACATCGGCAGCATTTTCGGGATCGGCTACGCGCCCTGGACCGGCGGTGCCATCCAGTTCATCAACCAGTACGGTGTGCGGGCGTTTGCGGAGCGCGCGAAAGCGCTGGCGGACACCTACGGCGAGCGATTTGCCCCGCCCGCCCTGCTGATCGAGAAGGCCGAGAACAACACCCTGTTCGAGTAACCTTTCGAATCCGGCGCGTATCGAACCCCGCAGGGCCCTGTGCCCTGCGGGGTTTTTTGGTGTTTGCCGGTTACGAACCTGACCACATCATGGACAGATTGTCACGAACCGATACGCCCCGCCTATGGCAACCACTGGGGCCCTTGCCTACAATAAATCCAAGATCCAATCCGGCGATTCCGGCCTGGCGTATCTGTCATAAGCAGTGAATACTGTGCAGCTATCCCGCCCGGCGCATCGTTATCGCCACATACCGTCAGGTAGACTGTTTATGAGCATCGCGGAACGTTTGATCACCAGACACACGCCCCACCGGGCCCCGGGAAAAGGCATTGCCCTCAGCCTTCTGCTGGCCTTGCCCTTCTCGTCCGTCGCGAATGTCGACAGGGACGAGGAGTACCAGCCGGTCACGCCAACGGTCGATCAGGCCCGCGCCAACATACTGATTGCCCGACAGCTCCAGTTCACCCATTTCCGTGATCTCGGTATTAACGATTCCCTGTCCGGTGACGTGTTTGACGCCTACCTCGACTATCTTGACGGCCAACGCATCTACCTGACCCAGGAAGACCTGCAGAAGTTCTCGGCCATTCGCCTGGGCCTCGGCTCCGCCCTGAAAACCGGCCAGCTGCAGCCCGGCTTTGACATATACAACCTGGTGCAGCAACGCATTATTGAGCGTCTGAATTTTGCGCTGAACATCATCGACAACGGCATCGACAAGCTCGAGTTCGACACCAACGACACCATCCGGCTCGACCGCTCCGAAGGCGACTGGGAGCCCGACCGCGCAGCGCTGGACGAGCTCTGGGTCAAGCGGGTGAAGAACGCGGTGCTGGCGCAGCGGCTGAACGACACCGACGACGACGCCATTGAAGACAGCCTGCGTCAGCGTTACGAGGGCCAGCTGAAACGCGCCTACCAGGCCCGCAGTGAGGATGCCTTCCAGGCCTACATGAACGCCTTTGCCGGCATGTGGGACCCCCACACCTCCTACTTTTCGCCGCGCACCTCGGAAAACTTCAACATCAACATGAGCCTGTCCCTGGAGGGCATCGGCGCCGTCCTGCAGGCAGACAACGAATACACCAAGGTGGTTCGTCTGGTTCCTGGCGGCCCGGCGTCCAAGCAGGGGCAACTGCAACCGGCGGACCGCATTGTCTCGGTCACCCAGGATGACGAGGAAAAACCGGTCAACGTTATCGGCTGGCGTCTCGATGAAGTGGTGGACCTGATCCGTGGCCCCCGCGAGTCCACGGTCACGCTGGAAGTGATTCCGGCCAATGCCACCGACGAAACCGTCACCAAGTCCATCGCAATCAAGCGTGACAAGGTCAAGCTGGAAGAACAGAGCGCCAGCAAAGACGTCATCAATCTGGATCGGGACGGTCAGAGCTATCGCATCGGGGTCATCAACATTCCCACCTTCTACGCCGATTTCCAGGCCATGCAGGCCGGTGATGCCAATTACAAGAGCACCACCCGGGACGTCCGCAACCTCATTGACGAGCTGAAAGAAGACGGCGTTGACGGTGTGGTCATGGACCTCCGTAACAACGGCGGCGGTGCGCTGCACGAAGCCAACGATCTGGTGGGCCTGTTCATCGACCAGGGCCCCACCGTACAGATCCGCAATTCCAACAACGACGTGCAGGTGCTGACGGACGAAGATCCGGCCGTCGCCTACGATGGTCCGCTGGTGGTACTGGTGAACCGCATGAGCGCATCCGCGTCAGAAATTTTTGCCGGCGCCATCCAGGATTACGGCCGCGGGCTGGTGGTTGGTTCGCAAACCTTCGGCAAGGGCACCGTGCAGGCAGTACGCCCGCTCAATCACGGCCAGCTGAAAATCACCCAATCCAAGTTCTACCGGGTATCCGGAGGCTCCACCCAGCACAAGGGGGTGATTCCCGATATCGAGATTCCGTCCCGGGTTGATAAATCACGCATCGGTGAAGACGCTCTCGATCACGCCCTACCCTGGGACCAGATCGAGGCCGTGCCCCATGCGCGCTACTTCGACTTCAGCGGCATCATTGATGAGCTGCGCCAGCGTCATGATGAGCGCTTCGACGAAAGCCCGGAGTTCCGTCTGCTGCAGCAGGAAATCGATTTCCTCAAGGAGCAGCGGGCCACGGAATCGGTCAGCCTGAACCATGGCGAGCGCAAGGCGCAGCAGTCCCAGATCGAGCGCACCCGGCTGACCATTGCCAATGCCCGCCGCGAGCTGCGTGGCGAAGAGCCGTTCGAGACCCTGGAAGAACTGGACGAGTGGCAGGACATTCAGGCCGCGGATCTGGACAACACCGATGAGGAACTCGACTTCATCATCCGTGAGGGGGGCCACATCATGGCCGATATGCTGGAGCTGGACCGCCGCATGGCGTCCATACTCAATCCCAAGCAACTCGCCGCTCAGGCACGCTAAGAGCGCCTGACAGCAGGCTGAGGCCAGACCGACAGGGTAGCCCATGACGGCCAGAAAGGACGACGACCGCAAGAAAGCGCAGATGCTTCAGGGCATGCTCATGGACGCCATGCACGCCATGAAATCCCTGGAAGAGGTGGAAGGCCTGGAGCAACAGGAAGACGAGGGTCGCGACCAGAAATCCCTGGTCAACCGGCTCGCCGGCATGACCGGCTCGGCACTGCGATTTGCCGCTCGCTCAACCGACACTTCGCTGCGGGTCGGGCGGGCGCTGATCAACTCCCAGGACCAGCTGAGGATGATGCTGTCCGCCGGCCAGTCCCTGAAGGACATTCGCGAGGTGGCAGGGCTCACGCTGTCGGAGATGAGCGAAGCCCTCAACCTGCGGGACAAATCGGTGCTGGAAGCCATAGAAAATGGCACCGCCACGCTCTCGTTCGAGCTGATTCTGCGCCTGGCGGCACTGATCGCCCGCAATGACCCCATCCCGTTCATCCTGCGCACCACACGCAACTACAATCCGGAAGTCTGGCAGATTCTCAACGACTGGGGCGTGGGCCGGCTGCCACTGCAGTTCGAGCGGGAGCGCGAATTCATCAACATATTCCGCCGCCATGACGACGCCCGTAACCTGTCGGATGAGGGCTTCCAGAAGGTGCTGGAGTTCACCCGCCAGAGTTTCGAGATGTCGCTGCATTTTATCGAAGAGCAGGAACAGCAGACGGCAGAGCTGAAAGCCAAATACGAAGATTCAGCCGAATAACACCCGCATGCCGGTGATGTCCGGATTGTGAACTACCCCTCTCTCGGTCACGATGGCGTCAATCAGGCTCGCCGGGGTGACATCAAATACCGGGTTGAACACATCGACACTGTCCGGGGCGATCGGAATCCCCTTGATCTGTCGCACTTCAGTGCCCTCACGCTCCTCAATGGGAATATCCTTACCTGACGCCAGTGACATATCCACAGTGCTGGAAGGCGCCACCACCATAAATCCGACGCGATGATAGCGGGCGAGCACCGCCAGGCTGTAGGTGCCGATCTTGTTGGCCACGTCGCCATTGGCGGTGATGCGGTCCGCACCCACGACGATCCACTTCACCTCACCGCGAGCCAGGATGGCGGCCGCCGCGCCATCGGCGTTGAGCGTCACCGGGATGCCATCCCGCGCCAACTCCCAGGCCGTGAGTCGGCTGCCCTGCAGCCATGGCCTGGTCTCATCGGCGTACACCTGTTTCAGCAGCTGTTTCTCGTGAAGGCGGCGAATCACACCCAGCGCGGTGCCATAGCCACCGGTGGCCAGGGCGCCGGTGTTGCAGTGAGTCAGCACCGAAAATGGCGTATCCGCGGCCATGAACTCGAGGGCGTAATCCGCCATCGCCAGATTGGCTGACAGATCCTCCCGGTGAATCTGCACCGCTTTTGCCGCCAGACGTGTGATCGCCTCGTCCAGGGTCTGGCACCCGTGAAATTCCTTTTCCATAATCTGCAGCGCCCAGAACAGGTTGACCGCCGTCGGACGAGAGGCCGCCAGTTCGCTGATGGCGTGGCGGATTTCCGCTTTCCACTCGCCTGCACCGGCATGGCGTGCGGCCAGGGCTACGCCATAGGCGGCACTGATACCGATCGCCGGTGCGCCCCGCACCACCATGTCACGAATACACTGGGCGACGCCCGAAGCACCCTCCAGCGTAATCCAGTGTTCCTCCGTAGGCAGCAGGCGCTGATCCAGCAACTCAAGGCTGCTGTCATGCCAGCGCATGGCCACCGTGCCGATGGCGCGCTGGTCAGAGGAATGGGTTGGCTCAGGCATGGACAGGCTCCAATCGACTCATTGTGAAGAATTCCGGGCAGCCAGTATAACCGCCCACCCTGCCGGATTTGAATCTCGGGCTGACTCGCCCTGCCGGCAGGGTAGTTCTCAACGCACCTGCTCGTTATACTTTCCGGCTACATTCTTCGGGAACTGCCTGTCAGGCAGGCGCCCCACACAGACAGCACCCAAAAGGCAGGGTACATGACGGCAGATACCATCACAGCGGCGGACATTCGCATTAACGCTCGCTGGCTTATCCCGGTGGAACCCGCAAACACCGTATTGCACCACCAGGCAGTCATCATCCAGGGCGATCGCATTGCCGCCATTGTGCCCCAGCACGAGGCCGACAGCCGGTTTCGCGCCCGCGAGACCATTGATCTGACCTCCCACGTGGTGCTGCCGGGACTGATCAATATGCACGGCCACGCGGCCATGTCATTGTTCCGCGGCCTCGCCGACGACCTGCCGTTGATGACCTGGCTGAACGACCACATCTGGCCCGCCGAAGGCGCCCATGTCAGTGAGTCGTTCATTGCTGACGGAACCCAGCTGGCCATGGCGGAGATGCTGCGAACCGGCACCACCACCTTTTCAGACATGTATTTCTTTCCGGAGGTTGCCGCCCAACTGGCGCATGATGCCGGCATGCGCGCGCAGATCTGTTTTCCCCTGTTGGACTTCCCCACGCCCTGGGGCGCCGGCCCGGACGAATACCTGAGCAAAGGGGCTGCATTTATCGAACAGTGGCAGGGCAATGGCTACATCATGCCGGCCATCGGCCCCCACGCACCCTATACCGTATCCGATGAGCCAATGCGTCGCGCGGCTGCCCTTTCTGCTGAAACCGGCGCGCGCCTGCAGATCCACCTGCACGAAACCGCATTCGAGGTGGGCGAAGCCGTCGAGAAAAGCGGTCAACGGCCAACCCGGCGATTGGCGGAACTGGGCGTGTTGAACACCCTCACCCAGTGCGTACACATGACCCAGATTGATGACAGCGATATCGAGCTGCTCACGCAGACCGGCGCCCATGTCATTCACTGCCCGGAATCCAATCTCAAGCTCGCCAGCGGCCTGTGCCCGGTCCAGAAGCTGACCGACGCCGGGGTCAATGTCGCCATCGGCACGGACGGCGCCGCCAGTAACAACAATCTGGATCTGTTCGGCGAGATGAACACCGCCGCCATGGTGGCCAAAGTGGTGGCCGGAGACGCCGCCGCCCTGCCCGCGCACCATGCCATTGCCATGGCGACGCTGCACGGCGCCCGGGCGCTGGGTCGGGATCACGAGCTCGGCAGCCTGGCCGCCGGCAAACTGGCGGACCTCATTGCCGTGGATCTCAGCGATCCCTTCCTGCAGCCCGTGTACGATCCGGCGTCACACCTCGTATACAGTAATCACGGCCGCCAGGTAAGCCACAGCTGGATCAACGGCGTACCACAAGTACAGGATGGCCGTTTGACGCGGATCGACGTGCCGGATCTCATGCTCAGGGTCAGGTCCTGGTCTGAGCGCATCGGGCAACACTGAGCCCGGCGGCCACCCCGGACGGGATTCCGGCCACGACCTTATTATGAATCAGGCAGAAACGACCATGAGTAACCACAACGTAGACCAGAACGAAATTGCCAAGTTTGAAGCCCTGGCCAGCCGCTGGTGGGACCCGACCAGCGAATTCCGCCCCCTGCACGACATCAACCCGTTGCGCCTGAACTACATTGACGAGCGGGCGCCCCTGGCCGGCAAGCGGGTGCTGGATGTGGGTTGCGGCGGTGGCCTGCTGTCCGAAGGCATGGCCCGCCGTGGCGCCAACGTTACCGGCATCGACATGGGCGAAGCGCCGCTGTCCGTGGCCCGGCTGCACGGCCTGGAGAGCGGTGTCAAAGTGGACTACCGCCAGATTACGGTGGAGGAGCTGGCGCAGGACCCCGAGCATGCCGGTCAGTACGATGTGGTTACCTGCCTCGAGATGCTCGAACACGTGCCGGATCCGGCCTCGGTCATTCGAGCCTGTGCCTCCATGCTGAAACCGGGCGGCCACCTGTTTGTGTCCACCATCAACCGCAACCCGAAATCCTTCCTGTTCGCCATCGTGGGTGCGGAATACGTGCTGCGTCTGCTGCCCAAGGGCACCCACGAATGGAAGAAGTTCATTCGCCCGTCGGAAATGTCCGACCACCTGCGCCACGCCGGGCTGGATATCCGGGAGCTCACCGGCATGACCTACAACCCGGTGACCAAGGTATACCGGCTCGGCCGCGACGTGGACGTGAATTACATGATGCACGCTATAGACGGCCGCGAGGGTAACGGCGGCGAATGAGCACCTCCATACCCACCGGGCCGACGCCCGCCTCATCGGGCGAGCCCTCAACCGTACTGTTCGATCTGGACGGCACGCTGATTGATACCGCACCGGATTTCATTCGCTGCCTCAACCAGTTGCGCGTCCAGCATGGCCTGGCGCCGCTGCCGGCGGCCGCCATCCGCCGCTCAGTCTCGAATGGCGCACGGGCCATGGTTCGGGTCGGGTTTGGTCTGGAGCCGGAGCACCCGGACTACCTGGACAAGCACACGGCCTTTCTCGATCTCTATGAGGAAGGCGTTGCCATCGAGACCCGGCTGTTTGACGGCATGGACGCCATTCTCAGCGATCTGGAATCGCGGGGCATTCCCTGGGGCATCGTCACCAACAAGCCGGTGCGTTTTGCCGAACCGCTGGTGGCCGCACTGGGTCTTGCCGATCGCTGTGCCGTGGTGATCTGCCCAGACCATGTAACCCACCGCAAACCCCACCCGGAAGCGCTCCACCTGGCCTGCGAGCGCATCGGTGCGGCCCCCGATAAGGGCATCTACGTAGGCGACCACGAACGTGACATTGAAGCGGGCCGGAACGCCGGCATGAAAACCATCGCCGTGCGTTATGGTTACATTGAAGAGCCCCACACCGTTGATCTGTGGCAAGCAGACCTGATAGCCGACACCGTCCACGACCTGGCAAAGCTGTTACAATAGCGCCCTATCAGAACTCTGGATTCGTCGGTTTATCCGAACGGTTTCCCCTGCAAGGAGACAGGTTATGCAAGATTACCAGGCACCGGCTGATTTACTGAAAGATCGCATTATCATGGTGACAGGCGCAGGCAGCGGCATCGGGCGGGCAGCGGCCAGGTCCTTTGCGGCCCACGGCGCCACGGTGATCCTGCTGGGCCGGACCGTATCCAAACTGGAATCCCTGTACGACGAAATCGAGGCGGCCGGCCACCCCAAGCCCGCCATCGTTCCGATGAACCTCGAAGGCGCCGCGGTCAAGGAATACGAAGAGCTGGCCATGACCATCGAGGACAACTTCGGGCAGCTGGATGGCCTGCTGCACAACGCCGCCATTCTCGGGAGCCGCAGCCCGGTCGAGCTGTATGATCCGGAAACCTGGAACAAGGTGATGCACGTTAACGCCACCGCGCCGTTCCTGCTGAGCCGGGCGATGATTCCGCTGCTGCGCAAATCCGCTGACGCCTCGGTGATTTTTACCTCCTCCGGGGTGGGCCGCAAAGCCAAGCCCTACTGGGGCGCCTACGCGGTGTCGAAATTTGCGCTGGAAGGCCTCAGCCAGCTGCTGGCCGAAGAGCTGGATGACGAGCGACATAACGTTCGGGTCAACAGCCTGAACCCCGGTGCTACCCGCACCAACATGCGCGCCCATGCCTACCCGGCCGAGAATCCGCAACAGAACCCGGCACCGGAAGAGCTGATGCCCAGTTACCTGTACCTGATGGGCAAAGACAGCGCCGGCGTGACCGGCCAGCAACTGGACGCCCAGCCGAAATAATGGAACTGCTGTTTTACACCACCTCACAGTGCCACCTGTGTGAACTGGCAGAAGCCCTGCTCGTAAACACTCCTATGCCGGCGCCCATTCCGGTGGATGTGGTGGACATTGCCCAGTCGGAAACACTGGTGGAACGTTATGGCACCCGCATCCCGGTGTTGCGCCGCAACGATACCGGAGCCGAGCTGGACTGGCCGTTTGACCGGGATCAGTTACTCACCTTCTTGCAATGAGGACACCCTGACATGTTGATGGTTATATCCCCGGCGAAAACCTTGGATTACGAAAGCCCGCTGGCCACCGAGCAGTACAGCCAGCCCGATTTTCTGGACGACGCCTGTGAACTGGTGGATCAGCTCAAGACCCTGGAGCCCCATCAGGTCAGCAATCTGATGAGCATCAGCGACAAACTGGGGCAGCTCAACGCCGAGCGTTTCCAGCAATGGAAAACGCCGTTCACCCCGGACAACGCCCGCCAGGCCATTCTGGCCTTCAAGGGTGATGTATACACCGGCCTGGACGCGGAGAGCTTCAGTGACAAGGAGTTCGAGTTTGCTCAGAAGCACCTGCGCATGCTGTCCGGCCTGTACGGAGTGCTCAAGCCTCTCGACCTGATGCAGCCCTACCGGCTGGAAATGGGTACCCGCTTCGAGAACACTCGCGGCAAGGACCTGTACGCCTTCTGGGGCGATCGCATTACCCGGGAACTGAATCGCCTGCTGGAAGCGGACGACGGCGTGCTGGTGAACCTGGCCTCCAATGAGTATTTCAAGAGCGTGCGCGAGAAAGAACTCCATGGCCGCCTGGTCACACCCCAGTTCAAGGACTGGAAGAACGGCCAGTACAAGATGATCAGTTTCTACGCCAAAAAAGCCCGCGGCCTGATGTGCCGTTACGCCATTGAAAACGGCATCACCCAGGCGGACGACCTCAAGGGATTCAACCTCGAGGGCTATTACTTCAGCCCGGAGCAATCCGACCAGAATAATTGGCTCTTCCTGCGGGACGAGCAGTAACACAGAACACGTTGTGGAGTCCTGAATGAACGAAGCTGTATTCTCCCAGATCGCCATGTTGGTGCTTCTGACCGGCCTGATCGTCTGGATGGGCATTATTGTCTGGGATCTGGCGAAGAAATCCCAGGCCGGGCGGTTCGGCACCCTTGCCCTGTTCACCGTGCTGGGCGCCGGTGTGGTCGGATTTATCGTCAAAACCGTGATGGTGGAGATCCTGCAGATCTGACGTGACGCTGTCGCCGCCACTTTACGGCCACGGACGCGTGGCCGTATCATCCCTCCCCCGATTTCTGAAACTCTGACAAGGACCGACCCTGATGTGGTTTCGTAATGCCCGTGTGTTTCGTTTTACCAAGCCCTTCGATATTTCCGCTGAAGCCCTGGAAGAAAAACTGCAAGGCGACGCATTCAAACCCTGCGGTCCCCAGGAAACCACCCGGCAAGGCTGGGTGCCGCCGCTTGGGAAACACAGCGACATGCTGGTGCACAGCACCAACGGATACCACCTGATCGCCCTGCGCAAGGAAGACAAGATCCTGCCGGGCTCTGTGGTCAAAGAGATCGTGGAAGAGCGCGCTGAAGCCATTGAAATTGAGCAGAGCCGCAAGGTGCGGCGCAAAGAGAAAGACGAAATCAAAGAACAGGTCATGCTGGAAATGCTGCCCCAGGCCTTTTCCAAAAACCGTCGCAGCTTTGCCTACCTGGCGCCCCAGGACGGACTGCTGGTGGTGGACGCAGGTTCTTCGAAACAGGCCGAGGATCTGGCCTCGTTCCTGCGTAAAAGCCTGGGCTCCCTGCCGGTTCGTCCCCCTGCCGTGGAGCAGGCGCCCGCGTTTACCTTCACCGGCTGGCTGAATGAAAGCATTGATCTGACGGGCACCATCGAACTGGGCACCGAGTGTGAACTGAAAGACCCGTCAGAAGACGGAGGCGTGGTGCGCTGCAAGGGGCTGGACCTGAAAGCGGACGAGATCCGCAACCACCTGGACGCCGGCATGCAGGTCACCAAGCTGTCCCTGACCTGGGAAGACAACCTGTCGTTCGTGCTGGATGAGGAGCTGGGCATCAAACGCCTGAAGTTCGGCGATACCCTGCAGGAAAAGCTGGACGACGTGGACGCCGATGACGCAGCCGCCCGTTTCGACGCCGCGTTTGCACTGATGACGCTGGAACTGGCGCGGCTGATTCCCGGCCTGCTCGAGGCCCTGGGTGGAGAAGACCGCTCGGCGATCATCGAAGAGAGCTGAGCACGGCCCGAGCCGTGTCTGCTCTG
>JAEPMM010000193.1 GCA_017643965.1 Marinobacter sp. | reverse complement strand
CCAGCTACATTGAATCCACAGCCGGCATTTCTGCCGGTGGTCGCACCGGGCTGACCGCAGTGGTGGTTGCCGCCTTGTTCCTGGCGTGCCTGTTCCTGTCGCCCATTGCCAGCGTGATTCCCCCCTACGCCACCGCACCGGCGTTGTTGTTTGTCGCGGTGCTGATGACCTCCGGGCTCAAACTGATCGACTGGGACGATGTCACCGATGCCGCCCCGGCCGTGGTAACCGCACTGATGATGCCGCTGACCTTTTCCATTGCCAACGGCATTGCCCTGGGCTTCATTACCTACGCCGTACTGAAGGCTCTCGCCGGCCGCTGGTCCCAACTGAACATCAGCGTGGTGATAATTGCCGTTATATTCGTGTTGAAATTCATATTCCTGGACGCGGCGTAAGCCGCCTCCAGCGCATACCGGACGACTTATGGATTACTTCTCAGAGAGCATCAAGAAAGCCATCCGTACCGTGCCCGACTGGCCCAAGCCCGGCGTGGCGTTCCGTGACATCACCACGGTGCTGCAGGACCGCACGGCGTTTCGCAAACTGATCGATGCCTTTGTACATCGTTACCACGGCCAGGCCATCGACGCGGTGGCCGCCGTGGACGCCCGCGGTTTCATCATCGGTTCGGCGCTAGCCTATGAGCTCAACGCCTCACTGGTGCTGGTGCGCAAAAAAGGCAAGCTGCCCTTTGATACGCTGGTGGAAGACTACGAGCTGGAATACGGCACCGCGTCCGTCGAGCTCCACAAAGACGCCTTCAAGCCCGGTGACAAGGTGGTGCTGGTGGATGATCTGATTGCCACCGGTGGCACCATGCTGGCCGCCGCGCGGCTGATCCGCCAGATCGGCGCGGAGATTGTGGAAGTCGCCGCGATGATCGATCTGCCGGATCTGGGCGGTTCCCGCAAGCTGCAGGAAGAAGGGCTGGCGGTCTATACTGTGTGTTCATTCGAGGGCGAATAACACCAAGCGCAATCAGGAGGCGGCCATGCCCGACTATCAACACCACTGGAAGGACGGCACCCCCGTTCATCTGCCCCTGGGCAAGATTGTCTGCATTGGCCGCAATTACGCCGAACACGCCAGGGAACTGAACAACCCGGTTCCGGACGAGCCACTGCTGTTCATCAAACCGTCCACAGCGGCGGTGCACATTACCCGGCCGCTGCATTTCCCGCGGGATCAGGGCGATGTTCACTTCGAGACCGAACTGGCGGTATTGATTGGTCGGCCACTGACCAATGCCTCCGCCACCGAGGCGGAAGCGGCCATACTGGGCTATGGCCTGGCGCTGGACCTCACCCTGCGGGACGTGCAGAGCAAGCTGAAAGAGAAAGGCCAGCCCTGGGAACGGGCCAAGGCCTTCGACGGTGCCTGCCCACTGTCGCCGTTTGTCAGTGCCGACAAGGTCAGCAGAGATCACCTCACCTTTACCCTCGACATCGACGGCCAGCGCCAGCAGACCGGCGATACCCGCGAAATGCTGAACCCCATCGTGCCGTTGATTGCGCATATGAGCAGCCAGTTCACGCTGCTACCGGGTGATGTGGTGCTCACCGGCACACCAAAAGGCGTCGGCCCGCTGGCGTCCGGCCAGACCCTCTCGCTGGAACTGGACGACGTGCTGTTTGTCGAGACCACTGTGCTCTGACGCCGGTTGCTGTACTCTGGTCCAACCGCCCGTCAGGACGTATATCAGGCATGGCAAAGAAACCGGTTACATCACGCAGTGGACGATTCTTCAAGCTCGCAGGCATGACCGCCTCCGTGGCCGGGCAATACGCCGGGCAACGGGCGCGCAGACTGTTTCGCAGCGAGGAGGATAACGAGGGTGCCCGCACCGAAAGCTACACCCGTATGGCAGACCAGATCGCCGACACCCTCGGCGAACTGAAAGGCGCCGTGATGAAGGTGGGGCAGATTGCCTCGCAGACCCAGGATTTCCTGCCCAAGGAATTCTCTGACGCCCTGCAGCGACTGCAGAAAGAAGCGCCGCCGATGCCGTTCGAGGTCATTGTCGCGCAGGTGGAGTCCGAGCTGGGTCAACCGGTTTCCGAACTGTTCGAATACCTCCAGGAAACGCCCTACGCCGCCGCATCCATTGGTCAGGTTCACCGGGCACGCCTGCGTGATGGCACCGATGTGATTGTCAAAGTTCAGTACCCCGGTGTGGATGAGTCCTGCGACAGCGACCTGAAGCAGCTTCGCCTGGCGCTCAAGCTTGGCGGTTTGCTGAAGATGCCGAAAGAGCATGTGGACCAGCTGTTCGGCGAGATCCGCGTGCGTCTGAAAGAAGAGCTGGACTACGAGAACGAAGCCCGCAACCTCGAGGCCTTCCGCCGGTTCCACGCCAAGGACGACTGGATCATCATTCCGCAGGTGTTCGACAGCCACTCGTCACGGCGGGTGCTGACCATGGAACTGGTCGAGGGCGACCACATCAGCGCCATCACACCCGGCAAGTACAGCCAGGACACCATCAACCTGATCGGCCACCGGATATTCACCATGATGGCGGATCAGCTGTTCGGGTTTCAGTGCATCCACGGCGATCCCCATGCCGGCAATTTTGCCTATCGCCCGGACGGCTCCGTTATTCTGTACGACTTCGGCTGTGTGAAAAAGCTGAAACCGGAAATTGTCGAGGCCTACCGCAAGACGCTGGTATCGGCACTGGCGGAAGATTACGCGGCGCTGGATCGCCACCTGATTGACCTGGGCGCGCGGGTCGAATCGCAGCCGGCGGTGGATGAAGCGTACTACGCCATGTGGCGGGACATCCTCATCGTGCCTTTCGATCAGGACGAGCCCTACGATTTTGCCGAATCTGACATCCACCAGAGGGTGGCGGCCAAAACCACCACAGTGTTCAAGTACCTGGATTATTTCAAGCCGCCGGTGGAAAGCATCTTTATTGACCGGATGATCGCCGGGCACTACTGGATGCTGAAGCGTCTTGGCGTGCAGGCGGCCTTCCGCAACGAGCTGGAGAAATACCTGCAGCAAACGTCTGGTTGCTGACGCCACAACCAGACGCGGCTCAACGCATGGGCCTGATCAGGTCTGGTTCTTCAGCAGATCCCGGATTTCCATCAGCAACTGCTCCTGCGCCGAGGGCGAAGGCGGTGCTGCCGGGGTTTCCGCCTCTTTCTTGCGCAGATTGTTCAGCGCTTTCACCGCCATAAACACCGCAAAAGCAACAATAATGAAGTCGAATACGGCTTGCAGAAACAGACCATAGCGCAGGGTGACGGCTTCGACACCCTCTTCCGCGGCTTTCAGGGTGACCACCAGATTGGAGAAGTCGACACCGCCGATCAGCAGACCGATAGGCGGCATCAGCACATCCGCCACGAACGACGACACAATCTTACCAAACGCCACGCCAATGATGATGCCCACCGCCATATCGACGACGTTGCCTTTAACCGCAAATTCCTTGAACTCTTTTATGATCCCCATCCCATGCGACTCCTTGATTGCCCGACCGGGTTGGCCCCACAAACTGCGAGGGCGCGCCATCAACGGCGCCCATTCAGTGTAGTTTAGGATCTGAAAATCAAGAACATGGATGTTGCAGTGGAACCGACGATCAGCCCAGTGCGGCCATCCATTCGGCGACGCCCTCGCAGGCGCCTTTGCGGATGATCCTGGCACGGGACACCGAGGCGGGTTCGCCCGGATCGATGACGGTGATGGGCACATCAAAATCGGTTTCGTACACCAGGCCTGCAGCGGGATACACCTGTAGCGAGGTCCCGACGATCAACAGATGGTCGGCGGTACGGACCACCTCCGCCGCCTTTTCCAGCATTGGCACCTCCTCGCCGAACCAGACGATATGGGGGCGAAGCTGGGCGCCCTGGTCGCACGTGTCCCCCGGGCTGATATCGCGATAGCCAATGTCATAAACCAGCTCAGGAAAGCGGGAACTGCGGGCCTTGGTGAGCTCACCGTGCAGATGGATCACACTGGATGAGCCGCCACGCTCATGCAGGTCATCCACGTTCTGGGTGACTACGGTAACGCGACAGCGCCGTTCCAGTTCGGCCAGCAGCCGGTGAGCTCGGTTCGGCTGTGCGGATTGAAGCTGGCGGCGGCGTTCGTTATAGAACCGCAGCACCAGCTCCTGATTGCGGGCAAAGGCCTCTGGTGTGGCCACATCGTACACACTGTGCTGCTCCCACAGCCCACCGTTGTCACGGAAGGTGGAGAGCCCGCTTTCGGCACTGATACCAGCGCCGGTCAGTACCACAATGTGATCCTGCATCAGTCGAAGATCTTGCCCGGGTTCATGACGCTGTTGGGGTCAAACACCTGCTTGATACCGCGCAGATAGGCAATCTCGGCTTCACTGCGGGTGTAGTGCAGGTAGGGCTTCTTGGTCATGCCTACACCGTGCTCGGCGGACACGCTGCCCTGGTACCGCTCGACGATCTCGAACACCCACTTGTTGACCTGCTGACACTTCTCGAAGAAGTCTTCTTTTGCCATGTCTTCCGGCTTGAGGATGTTCAGGTGCAGGTTGCCATCGCCGATATGGCCGAACCAGATGATCTCGAAATCCGGATAATGCTCGTTCACAACCGCGTCGATTTCCTGCAGGAAACCGGGCACTTTCGACACCACCACGGAGATATCATTCTTGTAGGGCGTGCGCGGCGCGATGGATTCGGAAATCCGCTCTCGCAGCTGCCACAGATTCCGGGCCTGGGTTTCGCTCTGGCTGATCACGCCATCCAGCACCCAGCCGTTTTCCACGCACTGCTCGAACAGGCTCATGGCCTCGTCCATCACCTGGTCGGACACTGCCTCGAATTCCAGCAGGGCGTAATACGGCGCCTCGGTTTCGAAAGGCGCCTGCACCTGACCGTGGGCCAGCACATGGCCCATGGCCTGATGGGAAAAGAACTCGTAAGCGGTCAGATCGATCTGCTTCTGAAAGGTCTGCAACACATCCATGGTGTTGGTCAGGTCGTTCAGGCCCAGCACCAGCACGGTCAGGTTGTCTGGCTTGCGGGCGAGCTTCATGGTGGCTTCGGTGATGAACCCCAGGGTGCCCTCGGCGCCGATAAACAGGTGCCGCAGGTCGTAACCGGTGTTGTTCTTCTCCAGATCCTTGTTGAGATCCAGCACATCACCCTTGCCGGTCACCACTTTCAGGCCGGCCACCCAGTCCCGGCTCATACCGTAGCGGATAACCTTGATACCACCGGCGTTGGTGGACAGGTTGCCACCCAACTGGCTCGAGCCGGCGGAGGCAAAGTCCACCGGGTAATAGAGACCGTTCTCTTCCGCGAAAGTCTGCAGCTGCTCCGTGACCACCCCGGCCTGGCATTTGACCGTGCGGTCGCTGGCGCTGAAATCCAGAATCTGGTTCATGTTATCGAACGCCACCACCACTTCGCCGTTGGCGGCCACTGCGCCGGCACTCAGGCCTGTGCGACCGCCGGACGGCACCAGAGCAACGTGATTGTCGTTGGCAAACCGAACCAGCGCCTGCACCTGCTCGGTGGTTTTCGGCAACACAATGGCCAGCGGCTTCGGCGGGTAGATTTTAGTCCAGTCCTTGCCGTAGTTTTCCAGGTCCGCGGGGTCGGTCAACACCTTGCCCTGGGCATCGCCGGTGGCAATCAGATCTCTGAGAGAGTCGATAATCTGTTCAGAATTCATGAGGCTAAAGGTCTCGTAAGGGTTCGACGGCCGGTCATTTCTAGCCCGATCGCTGGGCAATCGCCAAACGGTTGATTCAGGCAATCCGACGCGCTGTGAAAATCTGGGTTTATGGTATCATACCGCCCCTGTTCTGTGAGCCAGCCTGACGATCACTGGTTCCAGGTCATTTCACGTGACGAAAGGTTCGGAAGCAAGCCCATGTCAAATACGTCTCTCGAAAAGAGCAAAATCCGGATCCTGCTGCTGGAAGGCGTGCATCAATCTGCTATTGATACCCTGAATGCCGCAGGCTACACCAACATCGAGTATCTGACTCACTCGCTGGCCGAGGAAGACCTGATTGAGAAGATTGCCGATGCGCACTTCGTCGGGATTCGCTCGCGCACCCAGCTGACCGAGAAAGTATTTGAAGCCGCCAAAAAGCTGGTGGCCGTGGGCTGTTTCTGCATTGGCACCAACCAGGTGGATCTGCAGGCCGCGACCCGCCGTGGCGTTGCGGTGTTCAATGCCCCCTTCTCCAACACCCGCAGTGTGGCGGAACTGGTGCTGGCACAGGCTATTCTGCTGCTGCGTGGCGTACCCGAGAAAAACGCCAAGGCTCATCGTGGCGAGTGGCTGAAGTCCGCCAAGGACAGCTACGAAATCCGCGGCAAGAAGCTGGGCATCATCGGCTACGGCAACATCGGCACCCAGTTCAGTGTCCTGGCCGAGGGCCTGGGCATGGATGTGTATTTCTACGATGTAGTGTCAAAGCTGTCGATCGGTAACGCCACTCAGGTGGGCACGCTCCAGGAGCTGCC
>JAEPMM010000353.1 GCA_017643965.1 Marinobacter sp. | reverse complement strand
TCGCCTATCTGCTGCTGGGAAAGCGTGAGGGCCTGCTGCTCAGTGTGCCCTTCATGCTGGTGGGCGGGGTGATCTATTACCTGCATCTGGGCCAGGTTGACAGCGCCTACCTGGTGATCGACCTGCTCAACATGAGCCTTTGCGGCGTGCTGATGCTGGCGTTCATCCACCTCTATGAAATCCGTCGCGAGGAAGCCGAACAACGGCTGGTGGATATGGCGCAGAGCGATTTTCTGACCGGGCTGCCCAATCGCAGCAACTTTCAGAGCACCCTGGCCCGCACCATCGCCGAATGTGATCGCAGCGGCAGCGGCTTTGCACTGGTGCTCATGGACATCGACCACTTCAAACTGGTCAACGACACCCTGGGGCACGAAGCCGGCGACCTGGTGCTCAAGGACATTGCGGTGAGTCTGGAGGAGCGGCTGCGTGGGACCGATTTCGTGGCGCGTCTCGGCGGGGAAGAATTCGGCCTGATCCTGCGGGACGTCAAGTCAGCCGGCGCTTACGAGCTGATGGAGGAGTTGCGGCAGCGCATTGCGGATCGGGAACTGGTGTATGGGGATGCGCGAGTTCGTGTCACGGCGTCTTTCGGGATTGCCCATTGGCCCGAGCATGGTCGGCAGGCAGAAACCCTGTTCCGCGTTGCCGACCGGTGCCTTTACAGCGGTAAAAGCGCCGGCCGGAATCGCGTTGCCCGACCGCTTACTGCAGGGTCCGGCGGTTCCCATTCTGATACTGCGGCGCAATGTGTGCGCTGATCTCTTCCTTGAAGCGGGCAATCAGTTCACTGTTGTCGTGATCCCAGGGGTGGAAGCCCGGCTTGAAGTATTCCAGCCAGGTGGGAATCAGGCTGGAGAAGGTGCCGTCTTTACCCCACATGCGCCATACACTCCTGGCGGCGTCCTTCAGTGAGAAGTTGCTGCGATCGTTCAGCACCATCCGGGTGGTGAAATAGCTGGCGACCACGCCCAGAGCGGCGGTACTGAAAGCCAGATAGAACGCCCGCTCGGCATAGGTGCCGCCCACTTCCTGGAACACATCGTAGGTCACCGCCTTGTGCTCGGTTTCCTCGATGGCGTGCCACATCCACAGCGGGCGCATGCTCTCGTGCATGTCTTCGCGCACGTCGCTGCGTTCCAGCAGCATGTCTGCCATCATCGCGGTCAGGTGCTCCAGACCACAGGTAATGGCCAGCTGGTGGCGCTTCGGCAACTTTTTGGTAATGCTGAGAATGACTTCCAGGTGTTTTTCCAGTTCCTCCACCGGCATGCCGCGATCCCGCACGTGCTGGTTCATGGCGTCGTGCTCCAGCGAGTGCATGGCTTCCTGGCCGATGAACCCGCGTACTTCCGCCTTCAGCTTGGGGTCGGAGATCTGGTCGCGGTAGTACCGCACCGAATCCACGAAGAACTGTTCACCCTGGGGAAACAGTACCGACAGCGCATTCATGGTGTGGCTCAGCAGATGGCTGTTATTGAGCCAGTATTGCGGCACCTGCTCACCGAACTCAAAACCCATGCGCTGGGGTTTGATGGAGACGTTCTCCGGCGTGTTGGACACCGGGACCTTGGACTCTGCAGTTTTTGTTCTCAGCATGTTCACACTCCTCTGCGATTGAACGCTTTGGCTGATGTCATGAGTCCAGTGTGGGTAAGTCAACGCTGCAAGAGAAGGCGCGAACGGGACGGCCATCGTTCAGGTTGGGACAGAGCGTGGCCAATTTCGGGCGGTTCCATTGACTATGATGACGGCATCACGGGTGTACCCAGTCCCAGTGTTGCCCGCGGCTGCTTCTGTTAGCATCAGATAACAAGGCGGCTATTTTCACCCTCATACCCACAAGGACAAGCTATGGCGACCACCGGCCCGGACAAAGAACGGCAAATGCTGGGGTTTTTCCTGGTGCCTGGCGTGTACATGCGGGTTCTGGCCGAAACCGTACGGCAGCTGGGCCACAATGACCGGGTTCTGTACGAGGGCCTTAGCTTTACGCCACAGGATCTCAAGGCCAACGACAGCCGGGTGTTCGTGACCGACGCCATCCTGATGGCCCAGCGGGCACTGGAGCTGGCTGGCAAGGACGGCCTCAGCTTTGCGCTGGCACGGGAGCTGCGGGTAACCATCCACGGCACCCTCGGCTTCGCTGCCCTGACCAGCCCGACCTTTGCCGGCGCCCTGGATTCCGTGCGCCGCTACCTGCAGTTGCGGGCGCCGTTTCTGAGCATGAGCCAGTCTGAGGCGGGGGAAAACGTACTGGTGCAACTGCGCACCGAGTTTGATGTACCCGGGCTGTACCCGTTCCTGGCGGAAACCGTGAGTGCCACCCTGATCCTGCTGACCGAGCAGCTGCTGGACCGCGAAGACGCCGAGAAGCGGGGCTTCGCCCTCACCGACGGCAAACTGCCGGGCGTGGCGGTACACCTGAGCAAACCTGAGCCGGAATACTACGCCCGCTTTGCTGCCCAGTTGCCGGTGCGGTTCGAGTACGGCAAGCCCGAGGAAATGATGGTGTTTCCGAAGGATCTGCTTCAGGTGCGCATGCGGCTGGCGGATGCCGACGCCTCGCGCATGGCCCGTGAACAGTGCGAGTTCGAGCTGCAGAAGGCGCTGAAGGACCAGGGCGACATCACCCTGGCGATCCGCAACATGCTGCGGATGATGCCGGGGCCGTTGCCATCGTTGGAAGACATGGCCGAGCGGTTCTGCGTGTCGTCACGGACGCTGAAGCGGCGGCTGGCGGAGAAGGACACGTCCTACCGGGAAATTGTCGAGCTGGTGCTGAAAGACCGCGCCATTCAGTTATTGCGGTACACCAACCAGTCGGTGAGCGAGATCGCCTACGAGCTGGGTTATGCGGACCTGTCCAATTTCAGCCGCGCGTTCCGCAAGTGGACCGGCAAGTCGGCCAGCGAGTTTCGCGAGGACGGTCCGGATCCGGCTCCGGAGCTTGGGCCCTGAGTCAGGAGTTCCGGCTCTTCGGGCCTTTGGCTTGGGAGCGTGGTCGCAGGGGGGTCGTTTATTTTTTCTGAGAAAAAGAACTCGCTGCGCTCAGACACCTTTGTTCTCAGAAAAAATAAACGACCACCCCACGCCCTAGTGACCCTGATGAGGGCGGTCCTGCTTACTGATTTTTGCCTTTTTTCCTTTGTTTTTACCGACTATGCCTTCACTGCTCGTCGGACGGGGGGTTGGATTATTTTTCCCGCCAGGAAAAAGATGTCTGAGCGCAGCGAGTTGTTTTTCCCAAGGGAAAAATAATCCAACCCCCCGGCCACACTCCGAATTATCAGGCTAGGTCAGAACCAGAACCCAGCATCAAAGCCAAAAGGAGACCACCATGGAAGCCAAACCAGACACCCACAGCAAACTCTTCGGTTACTTGCTCTGGATCTTCGGGTTCCTCGGGGCCCATCGTTTTTACTACGGCAAACCCATCACCGGCACCATCTGGTTCTTTACCCTGGGCTTGCTGTTCATCGGCTGGATCATCGACCTGTTTCTGATTCCGGCCATGGACCGGGAGGCGGATCTGCGGTTTCGGGAGGGTGAGGTCAACTACAACATCGGTTGGCTGTTGTTGACCTTCACCGGGGTGTTCGGCCTGCACCGGATGTACATGGGCAAGTGGATCACCGGCATTATCTACCTGCTGACCGGTGGGCTGTTCCTGGTTGGCGTGCTGTACGACTTCTGGACGCTGAACGGCCAGATTTCCGAACGCAACCAGGAAGTGAAGTTCAACTGATTCCCCCGGCCACCTCCAGTTCCGCCAGGCCCTCTTCCAGGTAGTCCAGCATCCGCTGAAGACTGGGGAGGGTGCGGCGGC
>JAEPMM010000304.1 GCA_017643965.1 Marinobacter sp. | reverse complement strand
GTGATCTTTTAAGGAAAATCTGCTCGAATACTGCAATCACGATCATGGTCACGACTGCCACGCTGATAACGAACGGGTCCGTATTAAGCTTTACCCAGACGAAGCCGCCCAGCGCCAAAAGATCCAACAAGATGGCTGTTGCTGGCACCCAGGTGTTGGCCTTAATGTCTTTGCGTAGATAACGGAGCACACCCCAGTGAATGGCAATGTCCATAATCAGATAAAACACGATACCCAACGCAGCAATGCGTGACAGGTCAAAGAAGGCGGTCAGAATCAGACCCAGGACAACGGTATACACCAGTGTGTGTTTCTGAATGCTGCCGGGCATCCCGAAATGCCGATGAGGAACCAGTTTCATCTCCGTCAGCATGGCCAACATGCGGGACACAGCAAATACACTGGCCAGAATTCCTCCCGCCGTGGCCATCATGGCAATGGCGACAGTAAACCAGACACCGTAATCGCCGAGAGCAGGTCGCGCAGCAGCCGCGAGGGAGTAGTCCTGCGTCTCGATAATCTCAGCCAGTGACAAATTACTGGCCACGGCAAATCCCACCAGCGTGTAGATCACCACACAGGCGGCAATGGAAATCACGATGGCGCGCCCAACGTTTCGCTTTGGGTCTATTACTTCCGAACCACTGTTGGTGATGGTCGTAAAGCCTTTGAACGCCAGAATCCCCAGTGCGGTCGCGCCCAGGAAGTTGCCCAGCGTTCCGGCTTCACCGGGCTCCGAAAAATCAACCGAGATTGAGTCGGCAATCCAGACCCCGACCAGACCGAAAATCAGTATGCCGCCGATTTTCAGGATCCCGATAAAGGAAGCCACCCCTTGAATCATCCGATTGCCCAGCAGGTTAATCAGAAAGGCCGCAAGAATGAGCGCCACGCCGAGAATGGGCACCATGCGGCCACTGTCATCCCCGCCGAAAAGCTGCATGGTGTAAGAGCCAAAGGTGCGGGCCAGGAAGCTCTGGGCGATCACCATGGAAAAGTACATCAACAGGGCGTTGAAAGCCGTTGGCAGCCGGTTTCCGTAAGCCTTGTGCAGGTACATGCCGATACCGCCGGCGGACGGGTAGGCATTGGAGATCTTGATGTAGGAATAGGCGCTGAAGCTGACAATCACCGCCGCCGCGAGAAAGGCCAGCGGGAAAAGTACGCCGGTCATCTGGGCCATCTGCCCGGT
Source organism: Marinobacter sp. (assembly GCA_017643965.1). Taxonomy (GTDB): domain Bacteria; phylum Pseudomonadota; class Gammaproteobacteria; order Pseudomonadales; family Oleiphilaceae; genus Marinobacter. The sequence continues at coordinate 3,270 of JAEPMM010000304.1, read as the reverse complement.
CAACGCAAAAATACCGGCGCCAATCATGACGCCGGTACCCAGCATGACGGTTCCGGGCAGAGTGAGGCTGCCTTCCTGATAGCGAGTGGTTCGATCTTCCTCCCTGCTCATTCACTCTCCTCTTATTTTTTCATGGGTGGAATTTTGGAACAGCAGAACGGCTCGTGCTTGGCATTCGCCCGCACGTTGTCGTCGGTAAACCGGTACCAGGCCAGTTTGCGCCGGGTCCACCATCCGGTTTTCAATCGGCCACCGCAGGCCTTGACCAGTTCCAGTAATTCATCGACAGACCAGTGGGTTCCGTCATATGTCACCCGCAATGTGCCATTCGGTTTACGCTCGGCGAAATCAACGCAGGGGTGGTGGTTAAGATCGTGGATGAGATCCTCCCACTGACCTTCTCCCATCCCCTCGATGGCCAATTTCCGGCGCAACAAAAACTGTTCCTGATTGGTTGCTTTGTGTGCTTTGGTCATGGGGCGACACCTCTCTTCCAGATAACTTCTCCCTGGATCAAAACACTTCAACCTGAACTGCGACTGAAAACAGACACAGACTTCCCGTAGATTTGTGTTGAATCAAATCTTAGACGAAAACGGGCCATGGGTTTCCCCATGGCCCGTTAGCATCAACGTCAGAAGGCGATTCGAGCGCCGATCACAGCAAACCAGTCTTCTGTGCTTCCGCCGCCGGTTTCAGCTAGATCTGCGGTATCGCCGTATTTTCGTTCATGCACCACACCGACATAGGGCGAAAAGGCGCGATCAACCAAGTCATAACGCAGACGCAGCCCTGCTTCGGTGGACACCAGACCTTTGCCAACACCAATTTCACGATCCTCACTGAAGGCCACCGTTGCGTCCAGTGTCGCCGCGAGGATCCAATAATTGGTGAGCAATAATTCATACTCTGCGTCCAGCTCAGCGGACGTCTCACCTTCATCGCTCACATACAGGTTGGCATCAACCTCAAACCATTGGGGTGCAAGCCCAGCGACACCCAGTACGGCGTAAGTTCGATCCGGTCCTTCAGGGGTGTCAAAGCGAACACCCGCTTTGGCATCGAAGAATTTAGAGATGGGGATCTGGCCGACCAACTGATTTTCCAGTGTTTCGTAGGCCTGTTCTTCTATCTCGTATTCACCGGTTGTGAGCAGCCGGACTTTAAAATCGTCGGTGCCATAAAAGGCATCCGCATTCCAGACGCCCAGTTCCTCATCATCGTCGCTGTAGCGGTATTCAAACTCCTCGAACTGAACCCCCCAGGTTGTGAGCGGCTGTTTACGAGCGGTAGTGTCAGAAATCATTTCCTGAGCTGTCACCGCCGTTGAGAAGCCAACAGAGGCAATAAGACTGACTGCGACAAGTGATCGAATACAGCTCATACCTCACCTCCATCTTCAGCAATCGCGTCTGTTTTCGCCTGGGTTGAATCCGGGCCACCTTCGACAATCACCTTACGGAACATACCAGCGGCCGCGTGATAGGACAGATGGCAGTGGAATGCCCACTGGCCCGGTTCATCGACCTCCGTTTCCATGTACACCGTGGTACCCGGGTTCACGTTGATTGTATGTTTGATCGGGTTCCACTGGCCGGCGCCAACGTCCAGAATCGACCACATGCCGTGCAGGTGCATGGGGTGTGTCATCATGGTTTCATTCACAAACTTGAAGCGGACCCGCTCACCGTATTTCAGACGAATCGGATCGGCGTCTTCATACTTGACGCCATTAATGCTCCAGGTGTAACGCTCCATATTGCCGGTCAGGCGAAGCTCGATTTCCCGGGTCGGTTCGCGGTCTTCATACAACGGATCCTGAGCCTTCAGGTCGGCGTAAGACAGAAATTTACCGCCATTAGCAGCTTTGGGCATGAGGCCACTGCCCTTGGCATAGAAAGGATCGCTTTTATCTTCTTTTCCCATCGTCATGGAACCATGGTCCATACCTTCCATATTGGAATGATCCATGCTGTCCATGTTGGAGTGATCCATTCCCTCCATTGAGGAGTGATCCATCCCGGACATATCTTCTGAGCTGTCCATATCCATGTTCCCATGATCCATGCCCGCCATGCTGCCATGGTCCATACCAGGCATACCGCCCATATCAGCCATGGTCAGTCGGGCAGCTTCACGCAGTTGCGGCACTGCCGCTTCCATGCCCTCTTCGGGGGCCAGTGTTGCCCTGGCGTATCCGGAACGTCCCATGGATTCGGCGAAGATGGTGTACGCCTGCTCATCCTTCGGACGTACGATCACGTCGTAGGTTTCCGCTACACCAATCCGGAATTCATCGACACTAACGGGCTGAACGTTGTTGCCATCGGCCTGAACGACGGTCATATCCAGACCAGGAATCCGGATATCAAAGTAGGTCATGGCCGAAGAGTTGATGAATCGCAGCCGGATGCGTTCGCCCGGCTCAAAAAGCCCAGTCCAGTTCTGGTCCGGCCCCTTACCGTTGATCAGGCCCGTAAAGCCCTGCACATCCTCAACGTCCGCTTTCATCATGCGCATATCGCCCCAGGCCATGCGGTCTCGGACGGTGTTCATCAGGCCATTTTCGGACACGTCCGAGAAGAACTCGCCCACGGTCTGTTGCTCGCGGTTGTAATAGTCCGGCATCATCTTCAGGTTCCGCATGATGCGGTCGCCGGAGTGCGGGTGTTTGTCTGTCAGCTGAACCACGTATTCGCGATCGTACAGGAACGGCTCACGCCCCTCGGGTTCGATAACGATGGCTCCGTAAGCGCCGTCCGGCTCCTGGAAACCAGAGTGGCTGTGAAACCAATAAGTGCCCGCCTGCTGGATCGGGAATTCGTAGGTAAAGGTTTCCCCTGGCTTGATGCCCGGGAAACTGATGCCGGGCACGCCGTCCTGGTTGAACGGGAGAATTAATCCGTGCCAGTGGATAGAGGTCATCTCATCCAGGTTGTTAGTGACATTGATCCGAACCGTTTCGCCTTCCTTGAAGCGCATCACGGGTCCGGGGGATGCCCCGTTGTAACCAATGCCCTCCTTGACGAAATCACCGGTATCAATTTCAACCCGGTCGACCGTAAGGTCGTACTCACCGGCCATAACCATGGCTGGCATCAGCAGGCTCAAAAGCCCTGTCAAAAAGCGTGTTTTCATCTGTGTTACTCCAAACTACACGTCATTGAAGCCGGGCCGAGAAACGTGTCTCAGCCCCGCGCTCGCGGACCTCAGTTAAGCGAGTTACTCGAAATTGACCTCACCGTACATCCCGGCCTGATAGTGGCCCGG
>JAEPMM010000130.1 GCA_017643965.1 Marinobacter sp. | reverse complement strand
TCCATCAGCGGCAGTTCCGCTTTCAGAACCGTCTGTTTGCCCTGGGCATTTTCGAACACGATGCGGGCGTTGGTGGCCTTGTCGAGGGTGACGGACTGCTCGTTGGAGTAGAAGTCACCGCCGCGCATGTGCGCCACGTGGGTGCGGGAAGCGGGGCTCCACTCACCCATGGAGTGGGGGTATTTGCGGGCAAACGCCTTAACCGCGGCCGGGGCACGGCGATCGGAGTTGCCTTCCCGCAGTACCGGGTTGACCGCGCTGCCGAGCACTTTGGAGTAGCGGGCCTGGGCCTCTTTCTCTTCGTCGGTCTCCGGGTGTTCCTTGTACTCGGGAAGCTTGTAACCCTGGCTGTTCAGCTCCTTGATGGCCGCCCGCAACTGCGGGATGGAGGCTGAAATGTTCGGCAGCTTGATGATGTTGGCGTCCGGGTCCTTGGTGTATTCGCCCAGTTCTGCCAGTGCGTCAGGCACCCGCTGGTTTTCTTCCAGATAGTCGGGAAACCCGGCCAGAATACGTGCCGCCAGCGAGATGTCGCTGGTTTCAAATTCGATGCCGGCCGGCTTGGCGTAGGTTTCAAGGATCGGAAGAAGGGACCGGGTGGCAAGGGCGGGGGCCTCGTCGGTCAGGGTGTAAACAATCTTGGCTTTGGATGTTGTCATTTTCGTCCTCAGGCTAGTGTGTGAGTTCAGGACGGCCATGGCAGGGTCAGAGGTCTTGTGAACGCCCGACCTGAGCAATGACTGATACGGGAACTTTTGATAGACCTAGTAAGATACCATTTTTTCGCGGATTCTGGGTACGATCTTAGTATAAGAACGGACTAAAAATGCGCTAAAACCTGTTACAGGATGGTGAACTGCCGGGAATTTACGAAACTTTCGGACTTTTGCGACGGGGCCCCTCCGGCGGGCTCGGAGTGGGTGGCTTAGATTGGGTGGCTCGGAGTATGAGCGGGGGGAGCTCCCAAAACGGAAAGCCGGGGCTTTCCTGACTGTTTTGGGAGCTCCCCCCGCCCATACTCCTTGACAGACCCGGGGGGTGTTGACGTCCTGACCTCGTAGGTCGGATTAGCCGCAGGCGTAATCCGACCAAGCGTCCTCCGATTATGTCTTCGGCAACAAACCTGCCTCCGCCAGGCTCTGGCGAATCTGATCCAGCGCTTCCGGGTTGGCCATGGCATCGCGGTTGTCGCTGCGGGCGGAGCCGTTGATCAACCGGGCGACCGCCAGCTCCACCTTCTTGCCACTGCGGGTGTAGGGGATGTCCGGCACGGTGATCACGTGCCGGGGCACATGTCTCGGGCTGGCGCCCTCGCGGATGCGGGTTTTCAGCCGCTTGACCAGGGCCTCACCGAGCGGGTCACCGTCGGCCGGAACCACCAGCAGCACCACTTCCACATCGCCGTCGATCTGGCGGCCGACAACCAGGCTGTCTTTCACCGCGGCCTCGGTTTCCACCTGACGGTAGATCTCGGCGGTGCCGATTCTGACGCCGCCGGGGTTGAGGGTGGCGTCAGAGCGGCCGTAGATGATGGCGCCGCCGTGTTCGGTGAATTCGATGAAGTCGCCGTGGGCCCAGACACCGGGGAAGGTATTGAAGTAGGCGTCGCGGTAGCGCTCGCCACCCGGGTCCTGCCAGAAGCTCACCGGCATGGACGGCAGCGGCTGGCGGCAGACCAGCTCGCCCCGGCCTGCGCTGACCGGCTGGCCGTCCTCACCGTAGGCTACGGCATCAACCCCGAGGAAGCGGCACTGGATTTCGCCCCGGCGTACCGGCAGCAGCGGCGTGGCGCCGACGAAGCAGCCGCAGATGTCGGTGCCGCCGGCAATCGACCCCAGCAGCACGTTGGGGGCGCCGTCGCGGTAAATCCAGTCGTAGTCCTCCGGCAGCAGCGGTGAGCCGGTGGAGAACACCACGCGCAGGGCGCTGAGGTCGAGGGTGGTGGCCGGCGCCAGTTCGGCCTTGCGGCAACCGGCAATAAAGCGGGCGCTGGTGCCGTAGTGGGTGACTTTCTCATCGGCCACCAGTTGCCATAGATAGTTCAGATCCGGGTAGCCGGGGGAGCCGTCCACGGTGATCACCGCCGCGCCCGTCAGCAGGGCGGAGGCCTGCCAGTTCCACATCATCCAGCCGCAGGTGGTGAAGTAGAGGAAGCGGTCCTCCGGACCGACATCGCCGTGGAGCATCAGTTCCTTGGCGTGGTTGACCAGCAGGCCGGCGGCACCGTGCACGATGCACTTGGGTTTGCCGGTGGTGCCGGAGGAATACAGGATGTAGACCGGGTGATCCGGCGGCAGCGGCGTGAACGAGGGCGCCGAACCGGCACCGAAGGCAAGGGCCTCTTCCCAGGGCGTCACCCGCGCACCCTGGATGGGTGCTTGCTCCGGCAACTGCTGGACACTGACCACACACTTCAATGTGGGCAGCCCGGCGATCAGCTCGGCGAACTCGGTCTGGCGGGCAAACACCTTGCCGCCGTAGCCGTAACCGTTGACCACAATCAGTGCCGATGGCTCGATCTGACCGAAGCGGTCGAGAATCGCGCCGACACCGAAATCCGGAGAGGCGGAGCTCCAGATGGCTCCGAGGCTGGTCGCCGCCAGCATGCCGACCAGGGCTTCGTAGCCGTTGGTGACCACACCGGCCACGCGATCGCCCTGGTCAATGCAGTTGGCCCGCAGGAAGGCTTCCAGCGCGCCGGCGTCCGCTTTCAGCTCGGCGTAGCTACGGCGCAGCACAGGCCGGGTTTCGCAATAGGCGACAACCGCTTCCTGGTCGGCGTGTTCGCCGTCAGCCAGGCGCAACAGGTTAGCGGCAAAGTTCACTTTCATACCCGGGAACCATTCGGCGCCGGGCATGGTACGGCTACCCAGCACCTGATCCGCCGGGGCAGCACTGACCAGGCCGCAGTACTCCCAGACTTTCGCCCAGAAGGTTTCCAGCTCGTCGATGGACCACTGATGCAGAGCATGGTAATCGGCGAATGGCCCGAAGCCCTGGCCTTCCAGCCAGCTCCGGAACCGCGCCATCCGGCAGTGGCTCGGGGTGTCTTCCGAGGGAGACCAGACCACCGGTGCCTGTTCTGTGTTGCTCATCCGTCTCTCCTGATGATTACTGCATGTGCCAGCCGTGGCTGACCACGATGGATTGGCCGGTCAGCGCTGCAGATGGGAAGGCCGCCAGATGCACGGCCAGTTCCGCTACATCTTCCAGAGTCGTGAATTCCCCGTCCACTGTATTTTTCAGCATCACCTTGCTGATGACCTCGTCCTCGGGAATGCCCAGCTCCCGCGCCTGCTCGGGGATCTGCTTGTCCACCAGCGGGGTACGCACGAAGCCGGGGCAGATGATATTGCTGCGTACGCCATGCTCGGCGCCTTCCTTCGCCACGGCCCGGCAAAGGCCCAGCATGCCGTGCTTGGCCGCGACATAGGGGGCTTTCAGCGGCGAGGCTTCCAGGGAGTGAACCGAGCCCATGTAGAGCATGGTTCCGCCACCACCGGCGTACATCTGCTTGAGTGCAGCCCGGGTCACCAGAAAAGCGCCATCCAGATGGACGCTCATCACCTTGCTCCAATCGGCAAACGCCAGTTTGTGCAGCGGATCGATGTGCTGGACGCCGGCGTTGGCCAGGGCGATGTCGAGACCGCCCCAGCGGTCCACAATGGCGGCAACGCCCGCTTCCACCGCATGCTCATCGGTGACGTCCATCGCCAGTGCCATGGCGGTGCCACCCGCCTGTTCGATGGCATCGACGGCTTGCCGGGCACTCTCCAGGGTGAGGTCGGCCACCGCCACCCGCGCGCCCTCGCGCCCGTACCGCTCGGCAATGGCACGGCCGATCCCGCGACCTGCCCCGGTGATCAGGGCTATCCGGTTGTGTAAACGCATGATTATTCTCTCCTTAGTCGTAGGCCACGCTGGGTAGCCAGGTCGCAATCTCGGGCACCAGGAAAACAATAGCGAGGGCAACCAACTGGATGATGATGAACGGAACGACCCCTTTGTAGATGTCCAACACGTCGATTTCCGGCGGCGCCACACCTTTGATGTAGAACAGGGCAAAGCCCACCGGCGGGGTCAGGAATGAGGTCTGCAGGCACATGGCAAACAGGATGGTGAACCACACCAGGTCGAATCCGAGGGTCTGCACCACCGGCGCCACCAGCGGCAGTATGATCAGGGTGATTTCCACCCAGTCCAGGAAGAAGCCCAGCAGGAATACCGCAAACAGAATGGTCAGTACCACACCGTAGGGTCCGAACGGCAACCCCAGCAGTGCATCCTCAATCACCTGGTCACCGCCCAGCCCCCGCAGCACCACCGAGAACGCGGTAGCGCCCAGGAAGATGGCAAAAATGAACGCGGCGGTGCGGGTGGTCTGCTGCATCGAGGAGTTGAGTACCTTCAGGTTCAGGCGGCCGGACATCAGCGCCAGCAGCAGGGCACCCAGCGCCCCCACACCAGAGGCCTCGGTGGGTGTCGCCACACCGGCAAAAATCGACCCCAACACACCCAGAATCAGCGCCGCGGTGGGCACCACGGCCTTGGCCACTTCCCAGAAAATGCGCCAGGACACTTTCTGGGTGCCCTCAGGCACCGGCGCAATGTGGGGCTGGAACAGCGGGCGAATCATCACATAGGCCACGTACATGGCACCCAGCAGCAGGCCGGGCAGGAACGCCCCCATGAACAGATCGCCCACGGACGCCTCGGGCACCGCCAGCCGGTCGGCCATCAGCACCAGCATGATGGACGGTGGAATCAGGATGCCCAGGGTGCCGGTGGCGCAGGCGGTACCCACGGCAAAGCCCTTGTCGTACTTGTGCTCCATCATCACCGGCAGGGACAGCATGCCCAGCAGCACCACGGAGGCGCCGATGATGCCGGTGGTGGCGGCCAGCAGGACACCGATCACCACCACGGTGACGGCGTAACCACCGCGTACCGCCCCGAACAACTTGACCATGCTGTTCATCAGTCGCTCGGCCACGCCCGACTGATCGAGCATGATGCCCATGAAAATGAACATGGGCAGGGCGACCAGGGTTTCACTGTTCACCACGTCCCAGATGCGTTCAGGCACGAGCCCCATGGACGACGGGTAATCGAACCAGAGATTGGCACCGAAGTTCTCAACCGCAACCACGCCAATCAGGGTCCAGATAACAGCCGTTCCACCCAACACCCAGGCCACCGGATAACCGGTCATCAGCAGGGCCCCGAAGGTCAGGAACATGCCGATGACAAACAGGGTTTCTAACTCCATCAGGACACATCCTCGTTCTTGTTATGCCCGGACCCGGTCCGGATCGGCTGCGGAAAGCCAAACAGCAGTGCCGTCACTTTCAGCAGGCGGGACAGCGCTCCCAGCGCAAGAAGAATGAACGCCAGAGCCAGCACGGCCTTGAGGACCCAACGGTAGGGCAGCCCCGCCGGTGCCTGGCTGGTTTCGCCCTGCTGCCAGGAGCTGTAGGCGTATGGCACCATTTCGTAGATCGCCAGCCCCAGAAACGGCAACAGCAGAAACAGCAGACCCAGCAGCTCCACCCAGCCCTGGCCTTTGAGGGACAGGCGCTCGTGAATCACGTCCACCCTGACGTGGTCATCCACCACCAGCGTGTAGGCCAGTCCCAGCAGCCAGCCGGCACCTGCCAGGTGCCACTGCACTTCCTCCAGCGTCACCGAACCCAGGCCAAACGCGTAGCGGCCGATCACGGCATAGATAATCACCCCGGTCACCACCAGCCAGAGCCAGGAGGCACTCTTGCCGATGGCCGCAATCACCCGGTCCATGCCCTGGCTGAGCCGGGTGGTTGGCAACTCCGTGTGATGGTGAAGAAGTTCGTCGGTGGCGGACATGGATGGCCGCGCCGGCTGCGGTGAGTCGTTACCAGGCACCGTCATAAACCCGTTCCTCGCTCAGAAAGCCGATGGTGAAACAAGGATGGCCCCGAAGGGCCATCCAGACTTGGTCAGAGCACACCGGACCCGGTCCGGTGTCTCGGGAGCGGCCCCGACCTTACAGGTCCGAAGGAACGTAGGCGCGGGTATCCCAGACCTCGTAGGTTTCCAGGAACTCGTTCTGGCTTTCATAGACACGCTTGAAGTCGGCATCCTTGGAAGCTTCTTCTTTCAATACTTCCTCGGTAACCGATTGCAGCTCCTTCAGAACGTCACGGGGAATCTGATCCGCCTGAACGCCTTTATCCTGGAACTCAGCCAGGACCTTGCCGTTCTTGTACTCACCCTCGGCCAGACCAAGCGTTGTTGCGGCGGTACAGGAAGCCTCAACCAGCGCTTTCTGTGCGTCGGTGGTTTTATTCCACTGATCCTTGTTGATCAACATGTACTGGGCAGTGAACTGCTGGTGCCAACCCGGGAACAGGTTGTACTTGACCACCTGGTTGAAGCCGAGGATCTGGTCGATGGCGGGCATGGAGAATTCGGTGGCATCGATGGTGCCTTTTTCCAGTGCCTGGTAAAGCTCACCACCGGGCATCATGGTGACCGAGGCGCCCAGTTTTTCCAGGACCTTGCCACCCAGGCCTGCGAAGCGAATCTTCAGGCCTTTGTAGTCTTCCAGTGTTTCGATGGGTTCGGCATACCAGCCCGCGGTCTCCGGTCCGATAATACCGCACAGCTGAGCGTGCACATCAAAACCCTTGTTGGCGTAGACTTCCTGCAGCATGTCGTGGCCGCCACCGTAGTAATACCAGGCGGTGTAAGCCCAGGGCTTCATGCCGAAAGGGACGGCGGCGAACAGGGGAATGGCCGGCACCTTGCCCTGGTCGTAACCGATCCAGGTATAGCCTGCCTCTACCTTGCCGTCGGATACCTCCTGAAGAATGTCGAACGGCGGCACCAGCTTACCGGTCTCGTACACACGAACCTGAATGCTGCCATCGGAGGCGGTGGTGAGATTGTCCGCAACCCAGGCGGCAGGCGAACCCAGGCCGGGAAGATTGGTGGCAAAGGCAACGGGCATTTTCCAGCGAAGGTCGTCTGCGAAGGCCGATCCGGTGGACAGGGCAATCGCACCAGTGATTCCGGCGAGCGCCTTGAAGAGTGTCATTGGCAAGTCTCCTAACATTGTTGTTTTTTCCGGCCGCCAGTTCGGGACTGAGGGTCCTGGTCTGAGTTTAGTCAGACATCGCAGAAAACGAGACAGACAGACAAATTGTGGGTCCAACGTTGAGCGCCAGTCTTGTTTTCTGCGTTGTTCTGACGTCCTGCACGGGGAAGTTAGCAGGTGTCATGCCATGCGCAGAAAAACAAATTAAATCATAATCTTAGGAGTTTTTTGCAAGTCTGGAAAAGGGCATAATTGTGCGGAATTCCGGACACAGTAAGACCTATGTCGTGGGTGATTGTCCTGATCCCGGAACAGTTGTCCGGAATTCAGGACATTCTGGACAGCTTTTCGTAAAGTACCGAACGGGAAATGCCCAGCAGTTTCGCGGCGCGGGTGCGATTGCCCCGCGACGCCACCAGCGCGGATTCAATGGCCTGGCCTTCGGCCTCGGCCATGACCTGGGCCAGTGGCCGCACTGGCCGTGGCGACAGGCCGGGTTGGGGGCGGGAACCGTTGCGTGGCAGCACCTTGAAAATGGCGTCCGCGTCCAGCAGGCCGCTTTCCTCGCCCATGGTCAGCGCCCGCTCCAGCACATTCCTGAGCTCGCGGATATTACCCGGCCAGTCATAGCTGCCCAGCGCAGAAACCGCGGCATCGGTGATCTCACCGCGGATGTCCACGCCATTGCAGATATCCTCCAGCAGTGCCTCACACAGCACCCCCAGATCCGCCAGCCGTTCCCGCAGGGGCGGAATCGGGATCTCCAGTACATTGAGCCGGTAGTACAGGTCCGAACGGAAGCTGCCCTCGGCCATCATCGCCTCCAGATTGCGACTGGTCGCGGCAATGACCCGGACATCCACGGCTATCACCTTGTTGGAGCCGAGTGGCTCGATCTCGCCTTCCTGCAGGGCCCGCAGCAGCTTGGCCTGCAACGGCAACGGCATGTCACCCACTTCATCCAGGAACAGGGTGCCGCCATTGGCAAGCTGGAACTTGCCCTCACGGCTGCGGCGGTCTGCGCCGGTGTAGGCGCCGGGGGCGACACCAAAGAATTCGGCTTCCAGCAGATTGTCGGGAATGGCCGCCACATTCACCCCCACAAAGGGCCGGTCCGCCCGCGCCGACACGGTGTGGATGGCCTGCGCCAATACCTCCTTGCCGGTGCCGGTTTCGCCC
>JAEPMM010000262.1 GCA_017643965.1 Marinobacter sp. | reverse complement strand
TTGTGCGCGAGTGGCGGAACTGGTAGACGCGCTGGATTTAGGTTCCAGTGGGGCAACCCGTGAGAGTTCGAGTCTCTCCTCGCGCACCACCCCTTTCTTTTTATCCGTTTGCCCCCATCTTTGTACTTTGTTTATCGCGATCAACAGCTTTGCAGCACCTGTGCAGGCGGCGCGGGTCGGGTGATTCTCTCGGCGGGGTAAACCGTGATAAACTACCGGCTTTTAAATTTCGGTCCTTCTGCGGGAAGCTGCCCGGAGATGGATTTTTCGGTTTAATTTCATTCACATACTGAACCTGTTATTTGAGGATCTTCCATGCAAGTGTCTGTTGAAACGACCTCCAACATCGAGCGTCGCATGACGATTGGTGTGCCCGCCCAGGAAATCGACCAGGCGGTCCAGAAGCGCCTGCAGGAAACTGCCCGCACCGTACGCCTGAATGGCTTCCGTCCGGGTAAAGTACCCATGAGCGTGGTCAAGCGTCGTTTCGGTGACAGCGTTCGCCAGGAAGTGGTTGGCGAGGCAATGCGCGACAACTACATCAAGGCGCTGCAGGAGCAGGACATCAACCCGGCGGGTTGGCCGAAGCTTGAGCCGAAAGTGATGGAAGAAGGCAAGGATCTGGAATTCGTTGCCGTTTTTGAAGTGCTGCCGGAAATCGAATTGGGTGACCTGAGCAAGATTTCAGTGGAAAAACTGACCTCTGACATCAGCGACAAGGACATCGATAACATGATCGATAACCTGCGTCGTCAGCAGGCCACCATGAAAGAAGTCAAGCGCAAGTCCAAAAACAAGGACGTGGTGACCATCGACTTCAAAGGCACCATTGACGGCGAAGAGTTCGAGGGCGGCGCGGCCGAAGGCCACCGTCTGACCCTGGGCTCGGACCAGATGATTCCCGGGTTTGAAAAGGGCATTGTTGGTGGTAAGACCGGCGAAGAGCTGGAAATCGAGGTGACGTTCCCCGAGGACTACCACAACGAGGATCTGGCGGGTAAGCCGGCCAAGTTCGCCATCACCATTCACAAGGTGGAAGAGCCTCAGCTGCCGGAGCTGGATACCGAATTCTTCAAGAAGTTCGGTATCGAGGCAGACGACGAAGCCGCCTTCCGTGAAGAAGTGAAGAAGAACATGGAGCGTGAGCTGAAACAGGCGATTTCCACCAAGGTCAAGAACGACGTGGTTGACGGCCTTCTGGAAGCGACCGAGCTCGATATCCCGGCGGCACTGGTGGATCAGGAGATCGATCGCCTGCGTCAGGACGCGGTTCAGCGTTTCGGTGGTCAGGTGGATTTCCAGCAGTTGCCGAAGGAAATCTTTGAAGATCAGGCCAAGCGCCGTGTGAAAACCGGCCTGCTGTTCCAGGAAGTGGTCAAGAAGAACGACCTGAAAGCGGATCCGGCCAAGGTTGACGAAAAGATCCAGGAGATCGCGTCAACGTATGAACAGCCTGAGGAAGTGGTTGCCCATTTCAACAGCAGCCCGGAGCAGAAGTCCCAGATCGAGTCGTCCGTGCTGGAAGACCAGGTTGTGGATTACGTACTTGAGCAGGCCAAAGTGAAAGAGAAGAAGGTCAAGTACGAGGAAGCCATCCAGGCCGGTCAGCCCCAGCGCTGATCTGGTCAGGAGCCGACGAAAGGCTCCCGTTGGCCGAAAAGGGAAAACAGCCGGCATGTCCGGCTGTTTTCATCTTGGCCCGGTGGTGGCAGAGTATAGGGTGTATAAGACTGATAACGCAGTGGCCAGAGGCCACGCCCCAATGTCCAGAAGGAGTTCAGGCGCATCATGATGCAAAAACCAATTGATGGTCCCGCAATGGTAACCAGTTCCGGCCTGGTTCCGATCGTTATTGAGCAAACCGCTCGCGGTGAGCGTTCCTTTGATATTTACTCCCGGTTGCTCAAGGAGCGGGTGATCTTCATGGTGGGCCAGGTTGAGGACCACATGGCCAACCTGATTGTTGCGCAGCTGCTGTTTCTCGAGTCCGAGAATCCGGACAAGGACATCCATCTTTACATCAACAGCCCCGGCGGTTCGGTCACGGCCGGCATGTCCATCTACGACACCATGCAGTTTATCAAGCCGGACGTCGCCACGTTGTGCGTCGGTCAGGCGGCGAGCATGGGTGCGTTCCTGCTGGCAGGTGGTGCAGAGGGCAAGCGTGCGTGTCTGCCCAATTCGCGGGTGATGATTCACCAGCCGCTGGGCGGTTACCAGGGACAGGCCACGGACATTGAAATTCACACCCGTGAAATTCTGAAGATCCGTCACACCCTGAATTCCATCCTTGCCCATCATACCGGTCAGGATCTGGAGACCATTTCAAAAGATACGGATCGCGACAACTTCATGGATCCGCAGCAGGCCAAAGACTACGGCCTGATTGATTCTATACTTGATAAGCGCGTACCGAATAAATAATACTGAAGGTAATCGCATCATCCTTGGCCGGCGTATCAGCCAGTAACGCCGGCAAACCAAGATCAGAGGTATTTCAATGGCAGATGAAAGAAACGGCAGGGGCGACGATAACGGCAAGTTGCTCTACTGCTCGTTTTGTGGAAAGAGCCAGCATGAAGTCCGTAAGCTCATTGCAGGGCCCTCGGTGTTCATCTGCGACGAGTGCGTCGACCTGTGCAACGACATTATCCGTGAAGAAATTCAGGAGAATGCACAGGAAGAAGCCAGCGACCGTCTTCCCACTCCCGCTGAAATTCGCGATACGCTCGACGAATACGTCATTGGCCAGGATCGCGCCAAGGTCGTTCTGTCGGTGGCGGTCTACAACCATTACAAGCGCTTGCGCTATGGTGAGGGCAAGGCCGAGGTCGAGCTGGGCAAGAGCAACATCCTGCTGATCGGACCGACCGGTAGCGGCAAGACTCTGCTGGCTGAAACCCTGGCGCGCATGTTGAACGTGCCGTTTACCATCGCTGACGCCACCACCCTGACCGAAGCCGGTTACGTGGGTGAAGATGTTGAAAACATCATCCAGAAACTGCTGCAGAAGTGCGATTACGACGTCGACAAGGCCCAGCGCGGCATTGTCTACATCGACGAGATCGATAAGATCTCCCGTAAGTCGGACAACCCCTCGATTACCCGGGACGTGTCTGGCGAAGGGGTGCAGCAGGCCCTGTTGAAGCTGATCGAGGGCACAGTAGCCTCGGTTCCGCCCCAGGGCGGCCGCAAACATCCCCAGCAGGAGTTCCTGCAGGTGGACACCGGCAACATGCTGTTCATTTGTGGTGGTGCCTTTGCAGGTCTGGACAAGGTGATTCAGGAGCGCTCCGAGCGCAGCAGCATCGGTTTCTCCGCATCGGTGAAAAGCCCGGACGACACCAAGAACACCGGTGACATCATCAAGGATGTCGAGACCGAGGACCTGGTGAAGTACGGCCTGATTCCCGAGTTCGTGGGTCGTCTGCCGGTGGTGGCAACGCTGACCGAACTGGACGAGGAAGCGCTGGTACAGATCCTCACCGAACCGAAGAACGCGTTGACCAAGCAGTACCAGAAGCTGTTCGACATGGAAGGTGTGGAACTGGATTTCCGTGAAGAGGCGTTGAGGGCGGTTGCCCGCAAGGCGATGGAGCGGAAAACCGGCGCCCGGGGGCTGCGCTCCATCATGGAAGCCACCCTGCTGGATACCATGTACCAGATTCCCTCCGAGCACGACGTCACCAAGGTGGTGATCGACGAGAGCGTGATCAGTGGCGATTCCGAACCGTTCAAGATCTACGCCAGCAGCGACCACGCCAAGGCGGTCCCGGAGGACTGATTCGTTCCGGGAAGATTGTGACGTATAAAAAAGGGCGGCAACGCCCTTTTTTATTGTTCTGTAAACCGCGTTTCCCCGCCTGCTTCATTTGGTAAAAAGATTGCAATTTTCGCTGCCGCCCCAATGATGGGTGATATGCTGAAAGAAACGTCGTCAGAGGATGCCTTATGACCCGGATACCTGAAGAGTCTGTGCACGAATACCCGTTGCTCCCGTTGCGAGATGTGGTGGTGTTCCCGCACATGGTCGTCCCTTTGTTCGTGGGGCGCGAAAAATCCATCCAGGCACTGGAAGCCGCAATGGAGGGCAGCAAGGAAATTCTGCTGGTCGCACAACGGGATGCCTCCACTGACGAGCCCGGCCCGGATGACGTGTTCGATATGGGCACGCTGGCGACGGTGCTGCAAATGTTGCGTCTGCCGGACGGCACCGTAAAGGTGCTGGTAGAGGGCAATGCCCGGGCCACCCTGAGTGGCATCGAAGAGGGGGAGTACCTGTCGGGCAAAGCCATGATGATGGACGAGGACACACTGCCGGATCGCGAAGAGGACGTTCTGGTCAAAACCCTGATGGACGAGTTTGAAAAGTACGTCAAGCTGTCCAAGAAGGTGCCTTCGGAGGTGTCCAACGCGCTCACCGGCATTACTGATGTGGAGCGCCTCGCCGATACCATGGCGGCGCACCTGGAAATGCGGATCCCGGAAAAGCAGGAATTGCTCGAAGCGCTTGATGTGCGCAAGCGAGTGGATCTGCTGTTGGGCAAACTGGACGGCGAGATCGACCTGATCGAAGTCGAGAAGCGGATCCGCGGCCGCGTCAAAAAACAGATGGAGCGCAGTCAGCGCGAGTATTACCTGAACGAGCAGATGAAGGCTATCCAGAAGGAAATGGGTAACCTGGGTGAGGGCAACAATGACTTCGAGGAGCTTGAACAAAAGCTTGAGGAAGCCGGCTTGCCCGAGGAAGCCCTCAAGAAAACCGAGGCCGAACTGAACAAGCTTAAGATGATGTCGCCGATGTCTGCGGAGGCCACGGTGGTGCGCGGCTACATTGACTGGATGCTGGCCGTGCCGTGGAATAAGCGCAGCCGCGTTCGTCACGACATCGAAAAGGCTCGTGAGATCCTCGACAAGGACCACTACGGCCTTGATGAGGTTAAGAAGCGCATTCTGGAGTACCTGGCCGTGCAAAGCCGGGTGAAGAAAGTGAAGGGACCGGTGTTGTGCCTGGTCGGGCCTCCCGGGGTGGGTAAGACCTCGCTCGGCCAGTCCATTGCCCGCGCGACCAATCGCAAGTACACCCGCATGGCTCTTGGTGGCGTGCGTGACGAAGCGGAAATTC
>JAEPMM010000365.1 GCA_017643965.1 Marinobacter sp. | reverse complement strand
CCCGGCCCCGGCCAACTGACCATCCCCCCGGGCGGGGACGATCTCTCCAGGGGTCAGCGCCAACTGGAACGGTTACAGGAAGACTATGACGGCCAGCTGAAAGCCCTCAACGTGACCAGCCTGGAGCAGGCCGAGCAACGCGCCGCCGAGCAGCTGCAGTGTCAGCAAACCATTGAGCGGCTGGAAGCACAGCTGGGGTCCATCGCACCGCGCGGCGTCGAGACCCTGGAAGCCCAGCAGCAGGAGCTGGTGGGGCGGCTGAGCCAGCTGCAAACCGAACATCAGACGTTGCCGCCGGCCAAGGCGGACACCCTGCCGCTGGCCGGTGCCGAGGTTGCATTGGAGGCGGCCGAGCAACATCTGCGTGAGGCCGACGCGCAACTGCAGGAACACAGCAAACAGCAGTTTGCCGCGGCCCAGAACCTGGCGACAGCGCAAGCGGAATGGCAGCAGCTCAAGAGTGAGCTGGACGACCCCGAACGACAGGCCACGCTCAAGAGCCTGCAGCAGTCGGTGATGGAAACAGGAGAGCGGGAAGCCCGGCTGAAGCAGTCGGTCAGCCAGCGCCAGAGCCAGATAGATGAGGCCCGCCCGGAACTGATCCGGCAGGATATGGAGCGGTTCAGAGCGAGCGCCGAGCAGCTGGAAAAAGGCCACCAGAAAGAAGCCCTGGAACTGACCGGATTGCAGAGCAAGCTGGAAAGCCAGGGCGCCGAGGGGCTCGAGGAGCAACGGGACGAACTGGCCGCCCGCCTGGAGCATGTGCGCCGGCGCTACCAGGAACTGCATCGCCGCGCCGAGGCGCTGGACCTGTTGCTGGGGCTGCTGCAGGACAAACGCCAGGCGCTGACGCGGCGGCTACAGGCACCGTTGCAGAAACATTTGAACCACTATCTCGGCGTGCTGTTTCCCAAAGCCAGCCTGGAAGTGGACGACCACCTGGTTCCGGGGCAACTCACCCGCCTCGGCCAGCAGGGGCAGGAGCGGGGAGCGCTTCAGGAACTGAGCTTTGGTGCCCGTGAACAGATGGGGTTGATCAGCCGTTTCGCCTACGCCGATCTGCTGCAGGAAGCAGGCCGGCCCACGCTGATCATTCTCGATGACACCCTGGTGCACAGCGACAAACAACGCCTGGAACAGATGAAACGCATTTTGTTCGATGCCGCCCGCCGCCATCAGATACTGCTGTTTACCTGCCACCCGGAAAACTGGCGAGACCTGGGTGTTGCACCCGTGGATCTGGAAACACTGAAAACCGGCAACCCATAACGTGAAATGTTTGCAAAATATTGCCGGTTTTTCATTGCATGAACTACTCTTTTTAAGGTGTAAGCCGTGATTAACAGGTGGGTGGCCGCGGCCACTCATCACCTCAGGTAGATTGGGGAAGACGCGAAAGGAAGTCGGATGACCCGGAAAGGTTCAACCGTTCGCGCCGGCCGCTGTAACAGGGAGTATTTGCTGTGGTCAGAACAACAACATCCAGAATTCTGGTGCTCGGCACCGTATCGGCTTTGGTAGCGTGTGGTGGCGGGGGCAGTAGCGGTGGTGGTGGAGGCAGTGGTGGGGGTGGCGGTACGCCAACATCACCACCGGAAAATGTCGGTTTAGAGCTGGATGCCGGCGGGCTCAGCGAACAAAGGGCATTGGTAGAAGGGTTTCAAGATTTTCAAAAAGTTCTTGATGTCTATTCAGGCGCCGAGCAAACCTACCTGTCGATTGATGAGATCCGCGAAGCGGCCCTCGAACTGGACGATGCCGTGGGGCAGTCCGGGAATACCGTGACCGTTCGCTGCGATAACACCGGGTCGGGCACACTGGCATTTACCTTGAATCGTGAAACGGAAACTGACTTCACCCTGGAGTTCAGTAACTGCCAGCTGACAACCGCCGAGCTCGGCGCAGTGGTGCTTAATGGCACCTACACCTACGTCAACCTGATCTCCGAGTCTGCCAGCGCCAGAGAAGTGGACGGTTTCCAGGTCGTGGACCTGACCGGCACTATCGTCAGCGGCAGTGAACAAATCGCCATGCAGGGCTCCGATGCCTGGAAGACGTTCACGCCGTTGCAGGGAGGCTCCGGCCCGCGCGAGGAGACCTACACCACCGATGCGCTGGAGTTTATGCGGGGCGATGACTACAAGGCCATCACCAATGCCGTCACCACCCTGTCGTCTGAAGGCGGCACTACCGCAGTGACCATCAATTCCCGCCTGATCGGGTCGGCGACGGATGGGTATGTCGATATTTCCACGACAACGACTATGAGGCGCCCAACCGGGGGCGGCTGTCCTGATGAGGGAGTTGTTCAGATTATCGGTGAGCCAGAAGTCTCAGGCATTGAGATAGCGTACGGAGCAAGCATACTTCCGCAGCCTGCTATGGGCAGTGGCGTAGAAGCACGGGCAACGGTGATTGGTACGAGTGATACGCAGGACTACACAGAGACTGGGTGCGAGGCGCTGATTTTCTGAGTGGGTTGATCGGGGAGGGCAGTGGTGTCCCCACTGCCGACAAAGAAGAGCCGCACAAGGAACGAGCTATTGCCTCACCTGTGGCAGCAGAAACAGAAGGCTGCCTCCGGTTTCCTTGAGTCAGGTCAATGGTGATGACCGGTCTGACTTTTCCCCATCAGAAACAGTGAAGCCGCCAGGGCCAGTACGGAAAGAGCCAGATAGATGATATCCAGTGGCGTCAGGAAGCGGATGTCCACCACGGCTCGGAAGAACTCGATGATCACCGCGAGAATGACCACCCGAACAATCTTGTTTTTCAGCTCGTCAAACGACTGAACGTTAAAAGGATGGCTCTTACCGCTCTCCTCTGACGCCTCAATGGGCGACACAAACAGCCGATAGATACCCAGCCCGAAAATGAGCAGCACGACAGCGATCAGATAGATATCAATCGCAATGATGATGTCCGTCACCAGAAATTCATGGATATCCTGTGTGCCTGTGCCGAGGTAATAATCTACGGTAGCAATTACCAGCTGGACAATATCCATGGTGCCCACAACGAATAACGTCAGCGAGCCCAACAGGCTGGCGAGCACGGCAATAAGTACAAGAAAACGGGAATGCCACAGAAACTGCTCGAACTTTTTCTCTAGGGATTTCATCAATAACCTGACCTGAACGTGGTGATTTTGCGGTTGCCTGTCGCAGCGATACTCCGGTCATTTCCGGAGCGCCCGGTGTAGCCGCCGGGTATATCGATGCCACAACAGCTTTCCAATAGGGTAGCTGACGACGGAGCGAAGCACGAGTTCTGCCGGCCGCCACAGCGGCCTGAACGGGGCAAGCACTTATACTGACAGGCCGCACGGCGTCGTTGACTTTGCAGCGGATCCGTTCGAAGATTTGAGCGACCTCCAGAGATAACGCCATGTCGGCCCACAGTCGTTCCTTTCCCAGTTTTGGCCACTGCACTCCGGTAACGATAGCGCTACTGGGGTTGTTGTTCGTTTTTCTTTCTTCGGTCACCGGCCTGCAGGCCTCTGCTGCTCAGGTTGGCCACGGCTTCACCGGTTCCCTCGACCATCTGCTGGTTGCCAGTTACCACGAAACTCTCAGGGTCTCGGCGGATAAACCGAGCGGTGAGAGTGATGGCGAAGCCGGCCCGGATCTGCCTGACAGCTGGTTTAATCGTCTGGGCACCAGTTT
>JAEPMM010000388.1 GCA_017643965.1 Marinobacter sp. | reverse complement strand
TCGAACAGCATGGCGGTCTTGTTGTGGATGACTTCCATATACTGGGATTCATCAAGATCCGGATTCTTCACGTTCATCAGCTGCATCACTTCGCCCTCGGCGATCACGGCCGTGGCGTGGGACAACACGTCCATGATTCGCAGGTTCTGCAGCTCCACCATCATCTCGAAGGCGCGGGCGTAGAGGAAATCACCTACAAGAACGCTGGGCGCGTTGCCCCAGCGGGCATTGGCGGTGGAACGGCCCCGGCGCATGTCGGAGGTATCCACCACGTCGTCATGAAGCAGGGTGGCGGTGTGCAGGAATTCGATCACTGCGGCCAGCTTCAGGTGTTCGTCCTGGCGGTA
Source organism: Marinobacter sp. (assembly GCA_017643965.1). Taxonomy (GTDB): domain Bacteria; phylum Pseudomonadota; class Gammaproteobacteria; order Pseudomonadales; family Oleiphilaceae; genus Marinobacter. The sequence continues at coordinate 3,016 of JAEPMM010000388.1, read as the reverse complement.
ACCGGCGGCGCGGCTGGACAGCAGCACCAACAGGGGTCTCAGCCTTTTGCCACCACTTTCAATAATATAGTGGGCTATTTTCTCCACCATCGGGACGTCGGAGGACAGCCGTTTGATGATCAGGTCGTTCACGCGGCTGAAGTCGTCGGCCACGGTGTCGTAGATGCGCTGGGCTGTCATGCGGCTTGCGAGTCCCTTAATAGTCAGTTCGTCTGGTGCGTTCGTCGGTAAATGAGGCAGGTCGCGGCAATGCTAGGTACTGGCGCTTTCAGTGTCAACTTGGCTTGTATTGCCGGGCGTGTTTTCGTACAATCACGCGCCCAACTCATCCCAACCTGCGCTCCCTGCTATAGGGTTGCCGAAGCGCTTCCCTTAGAACCAGGTGGATAAGAGCAGGGATGGGTCAATCGCGGAGAGCATCAATGTACGCAGTTATTGTTAGCGGTGGTAAGCAGCACCGTGTAAAGGAAGGCGAAACTCTGAAGCTGGAGAAGCTGGAAGTGGAAACCGGCGGCAACGTCGAGTTTGACCGCGTTCTGCTGATCGCCGATGGTGACAAGGTTCAGGTAGGCGCGCCGGTAGTTGATGGTGCCAAAGTGACAGCGGAAGTGGTCAGCCACGGCCGTCACGACAAGATCCAGATCATCAAGTTCCGTCGTCGGAAGCATCACATGAAGCGTCAGGGCCACCGTCAGTGGTTTACTGAAGTCAAGATCACGGGTATCAAGGGCTGAGGCTCTCGACACACCCCCTAGAGAAGGAGGCTTGTAATGGCTCACAAAAAAGCAGCAGGTAGTACCCGTAACGGTCGCGATTCCGAGTCGAAACGACTTGGTGTGAAGCGCTATGGCGGTGAGTCTGTTTCCGCAGGCAGCATCATCATTCGTCAGCGTGGCACCCGTTTTCACGCTGGTAGCAATGTTGGCATTGGCAAGGACCACACCCTGTTTGCGAAAGCAGACGGCCAGGTGAAGTTCGAAGTCAAAGGCCCGCAGAGCCGTAAGTTCGTGAGTATCGTTCCGGCTGCGTAAGCAGCGGCGATCCGGTTCTGTCGAACCTTGGGTGGCGCTGGTATCCTGACGAGATCAGGTACCGAGCCATCCGGAGCCCCGCAAAGCTTCCTAGAGGCTGCGGGGCTTTTTAGTTTATGCGCACGGCGCAAAGGGTTGATCCATGAAATTCGTAGACGAAGCCACCATCATTGTGGAAGCCGGCAAGGGCGGTCACGGTTGCCTCAGTTTCCGGCGTGAAAAATACGTGCCCCGAGGCGGTCCCGACGGTGGCGATGGTGGCGACGGCGGCTCGGTGTATCTGGAGGCTGACAGCGCCCTGAACACCCTCATCGACTACCGGTTCCAGCGCAAGCACAAGGCCCAGAACGGTGAGCCGGGCGCAGGTCGTAACTGCACTGGCAACAAGGGCGAGGATCTCATCCTGCCGGTGCCGGTGGGCACGACGGTTGTCGATATGGACACCCACGAAGTGCTCGGCGATCTGACCCATGCCGGTCAGCGTCTCAAAGTGGCCCAGTGCGGTTTTCACGGCCTCGGCAACACCCGCTTCAAGTCGTCAGTCAACCGCGCTCCGCGCCAGACCAGCAAAGGTTCCGAGGGTGAGTTGCGAAACCTGCGGCTGGAGCTCAAGGTGCTGGCGGACGTGGGGCTGCTGGGCATGCCCAACGCCGGCAAATCCACGTTTATCCGGTCAGTGTCGGCGGCACGGCCCAAGGTGGCGGACTACCCGTTCACAACGCTGGTGCCGAATCTCGGCGTGGTCAGCGTGCAGGCTCACCAGAGTTTCGTGATTGCCGATATTCCCGGGCTTATAGAGGGCGCCGCTGAAGGTGCTGGCCTGGGCATCCGCTTTCTCAAGCACCTGGTGCGCACGCGCCTGTTGCTGCACCTGGTGGATGTGGCGCCTTACGACGGCTCCTCTCCGGCCGAGGCGGTACGCGCCATCGCCCACGAGCTGGAGAAGTTCAGCGAAACGCTGGCCAATCGCGAGCGCTGGCTGGTGTTGAACAAGGTGGACATGGTAGCGGAAGCAGACCGTGACGCTCACTGCCAGGCCATCGTTGATGAGCTTGACTGGAAGGGGCCGGTGTTCCGCATCTCGGCTTTGAGTGGTGAGGGCACCAAGCCACTGACCCAGGCGGTCATGCGCTGGATTGAAGAGCAGGCGGAGGAAGAGGCGCAGAACCCGGAATTCGCCGAGCGCGAGGCCGCCCGCCGGCGCCAGATGGACGAAGAGGCGCGCGCCCGCATCGAGGCGGAGCGGCAGGCCCGCCGGGCCGCCCGTGAAGACGACGATGATGACGACTTTGACGACGACGATTACGACGTCGAAGTGGTGTACGCCCCCGAATAATCTCACAACAGCCCAGAGAGAATCCGGACCGATCATGAGTGAACGCGCCCAGTTACGCCAGGCCCGCCGTCTGGTGGTGAAAATAGGCAGTGCCCTGCTGACCAACGACGGCAAGGGTCTGGATGTCGCCGCCCTTGGGCTTTGGGTGGACCAGATCGTCGAATTGATTGAGGCGGGCGTGGAAGTGGTGATCGTGTCCTCCGGATCGGTGGCTGAAGGGATGAGTCGGCTGGGCTGGAAAACCCGGCCGCAACAGCTTCATGAGCTTCAGGCCGCTGCGGCGGTTGGTCAGATGGGGTTGGTGCAGACCTGGGAAGCCCAGTTCAAGCGTCACGACATCCATACCGCCCAGATTCTGCTGACCCACGACGACCTCTCTGACCGCAAACGCTACCTCAACGGCCGCAGCACGCTGCGGGCGCTGCTGGATTTCGGTGTGGTGCCGATCGTCAATGAAAATGACACGGTAGTCACCGACGAGATCCGCTTTGGCGATAACGACACGCTCGGGGCGCTGGTGGCCAACCTGATTGAGGCGGATGGGTTGATCATTCTGACCGATCAGCTGGGGCTGTTTGACAAGGATCCGCGCAAGCACGCGGATGCCCGGCTGGTGACCGAGCGCAAGGCGGGCGACCACGAGCTGGAT
>JAEPMM010000231.1 GCA_017643965.1 Marinobacter sp. | reverse complement strand
GTGCGAGCCGATATCGAGAAAGCCGCACGCACATTAGGTGGAGTGCGCCGCGTGTTTTTAGCTGACGGCGACGCCATGGTGCTGCCGACCCGACGGTTACTGGAAATTCTTGGCCAGTTGAAAGCGGCGTTCCCGGAGCTTCAGCGCGTATCGAGTTATTGCCTGCCGCGAAATCTTGCCCGCAAGACTGTCGAGGAGCTGGCCGAATTGCGCGCTGCCGGCCTGCAGATTCTGTATGTGGGCATGGAGTCCGGCGATGACGAGGTTCTGCGCCGCGTCAACAAGGGCGAAACCGCCGAATCCACCCGTTCTGCGCTGCTCAAGATGCGAGAGGCAAGCATTACCAGTTCGGTCATGGTGCTCAACGGTCTGGGCGGCGAAGTTCTTTCCGAGCAACACGCGATCAACACCGCGCATTTGTGCAATGAAACCCGTCCGGATTATCTGTCTACGCTGGTGGTCAGCTTTCCCCAGGGGGAAGAGCGTTTCCGTGCCGGCTTCGGTGAGGACTTTGTTCCTCTCAGCCAGCATGGACTGTTCCGCGAGATTCGGCTCTTCCTCGAGCACCTGGAGCTTGAGCGCACTGTCTTCCGCAGTGACCACGCGTCGAACTATCTGGTGCTCAAAGGCACCCTCGGCCGCGACAAGCAGCGTATGCTGGAGCAAGTGAATCTCGCCATCGCCAACCCCGGAGCCGCGGCGCTGCGTCCGGAATGGATGAGGGGCCTGTAAAGAGGACAGCACAGTATGGAACAGAAACCTGATCACATTGCCAGTCAGATCGAGCAGTCCACAGACGCAGGCAAAGGCCTGCCACCGCTGGAGAAATGGCATCCGGAGCCGTCCGGCGACATCGACATCCGGATCAGCCGAGATGGCCAGTGGTTGTACAAGGGTGAACCCCTGGCGCGGGAAGCCATCGTGCGGCTGTTCTCAACGATTCTGCGTCGCGAGCAGGATGGCGAGTACTATCTGGTCACACCCGTAGAGAAATGGCGGATTGTGGTAGAAGATGCGCCCCTGCTGGCGCACACTCTGGAAGCAGCGGGAGAGGGTGAGTCCCAGACTCTGACCCTGACCACCAACGTGGGTGAAATCCTGACCATTGGCGAGCAGCATCCTCTGGTTGTGGGCACCTATGCGGCCGGTGACGAGCCCCGGCCCGTGATCAAAGTGCGCCATGGCCTGGAGGCGCGGCTGGTGACCAGCGCCTTCTACGATCTCGCGGATCGGGTCGTTGAGCGCAATATCGCGGGGGATTCTCCGGCTCTCGGCGTCTGGAGTGGCGGAAATTTTTATGAAATCGGGCAGGGCGGTTGAAAAGCCGCGCTGCGCCCCAAATAACTGACGGTAGAAAACGCAGTCCGACACTTGTTAAACTGTGGTTTCGATCTTGTTAACGAGCCTGGCTCTCTAACGAGGCCCGGTGGTCGTCAGTCCCTCTGTGCAGTCTGGCTGTTCATGAATACTTGCGATTGCCCAAATTCAATTAAACAGTCATTGCGACACGCAAGGAGATCACATGGCCCAACCTCGTGTTGTCACCATCCATTACACACTCACTAATGACCAGGGTGAGCAGCTTGACTCGTCCCGTGTAGAAGGTCGTGAGCCGCTGTCTTATCTGGAAGGTGCGCAAAACATTATCGGCGGACTGGAGAGTGCGCTGAACGAAAAGAACGCCGGCGATCAGGCAAAAGTTACTGTCGCGCCCGGTGAAGGCTACGGTGAAGTCAATGAAGAGCTGATCCAGCCCGTTCCCCGTTCTGCATTCGAAGGCGTTGATTCCATCGAGCCGGGCATGCAGTTCCAGGCGCAAACACCGGGCGGCCCTCAGGTTGTTCGTGTTGTTGAAGTTGCCGACGAGACCGTCACCATCGATGCCAACCATCCGCTGGCTGGCCAGACTCTGCACTTCGACGTGGAAGTGGTAGAGACTCGCGATGCAACTGACGAAGAGCAAGAGCACGGCCACGTGCACTAAGCTTTGCTTTAGTAGTATCGAAAACGGCCCCATGTGGGCCGTTTTTTTATGTCTGCGGGAATTGTCGGATTACGGCTTCGCCTAATCCGACCTACATGTGAAGAGCGAGGGGGCTACCCGTAGGTCGGATTAGGCGAAGCCGTAATCCGACACAAAAAAACGGCCCGCAAGGGGCCGGTTTTGTACCGGTATCCGAACTTACATGTTCGGATAGTTGGGGCCGCCGCCGCCTTCCGGAGTTACCCAGGTAATGTTCTGTGCAGGGTCCTTGATGTCACAGGTCTTGCAGTGAACGCAATTCTGGGCGTTGATCTGGAAGCGTTTACCGCTGCCATCATCCTTTTCGACCACTTCGTACACCCCGGCCGGGCAGTACCGCTGCGCGGGCTCGTTGTACTTCGGCAGATTGTCCCTGATCGGCAGATCCGGATCGGTCAGCTTCAGGTGAACCGGCTGGTCTTCCTCGTGGTTGGTGTTGGAAATGAACACCGACGACAGGCGGTCAAAGGTCAGCTTGTTATCCGGTTTCGGGTAGCTGATCTGCTTTGCTTCCGCTGCCGGCTTCAGCGTGGCGTAGTCCGGCGTGGTGTCACGGAAGGTGAAGGGCAGGCTGCCGCGCAGGATGTTCTGCTCAATGAAGGCAATCGCACCGCCAACCACATTGCCGAATTTGTGCATGGCCGGGCCAAAGTTACGCTCGTTGTAAAGCTCCTTATACAACCAGCTGTCCTTGAAACGGTCACCGAAGCTGGTGATTTCCTCTCCGGTCTTGCCTTCCTTCAGTGCTTCGAACACGGCTTCCGCGCCCAGCAGTCCGGACTTCATGGCCGTGTGGGAGCCCTTGATCTTGGAGCTGTTCAGGGTGACGGCATCGCAGCCCAGCAACAGGCCGCCCGGGAAGCTCATCTTCGGCAGTGCGTTAAAGCCGCCCTTGGAGATTGCGCGGGCGCCGTAAGACACACGCTTGCCGCCTTCCAGGTATTTTTTGACCTCAGGGTGCAGCTTGAGGCGCTGGAACTCCTCGAACGGGCTCAGGTTCGGGTTGCTGTATGAGAGATCGGTGATCAGGCCCACATAGACCTGACCGTTCTCCAGGTGATACAGGAAAGAGCCGCCGGTGGACCCGCTTTCGCTCAGCGGCCAGCCAGTGGTGTGCACCACCAGACCCGGCTCGTGTTTGGCTGGATCGATGTCCCACAGCTCCTTGATGCCGATGCCGTAGTGCTGGGGATCTTTGCCTTCATCCAGTTTGAAGTCGCTGATCAGGCGCTTGCCCAGGTGGCCGCGACAGCCTTCGGTAAACAGGGTGTACTTGGCGCGCAGCTCCATGCCCGGCATGTAGCCGTCTTTTTCGCTGCCGTCACGGGCCACGCCCATGTCGCCGGTGATGATGCCTTTAACCTGGCCATCCTCAACAATGGTCTCGGACGCGGCAAAGCCGGGGTAGACTTCCACGCCCATGCCTTCCGCCTGCTCGGCGAGCCAGCGGCACAGATTGCCCAGGCTGATGATGTAATTGCCGTGGTTGTGCATGTTCTTGGGCACAAAGGCATTGGGAATCTTGGTGGCGCTTTCCTGGTTTTTCAGCAGGAAGATATCGTCACGGGTAACCGGCGTGTTGAGCGGGGCGCTTTTCTCTTTCCAGTCAGGGAAGAGCTCATTGAGCGCGGTAGGCTCGAATACGGTGCCCGCCAGAATGTGTGCGCCGATCTCAGAACCCTTCTCAACCACGCATACGGTGAGTTCCTCGCCAGCTTCCTGTGCCAACTGCATGACACGGCAAGCTGCCGACAGGCCCGCCGGGCCGCCGCCGACGATCAGAACATCAAATTCCATCGATTCGCGTTCCACGTTGGTCTCCTCAAACATCTTTAATGGATATTATGTGCCCGCAGGCGAAGTATTCTGGGTCGCCATCATACCGGTAAAAGTGCTTATAGACGACTGTTGCAAGCGGAATCACGCCACTTGCCTACAGAAAAGGATACCGTAATTGAAGAATCAAACAAACGTTTGTTTGAAATTTGGGCTGTCCTTTGGCATTGTATGACAACACTGAAAATCGTGTGTTCTGAGTCGAATTCTAGTATCGTCTCACCGCCATTCCCAGTCAATATCGGGAAGTTGGCTGAAAGGTCTGTCCTGGCGCGTCGTTTGAGGCTATTGATTCTGCTGACCGTTGCCTCCATCATTAGTGCGCACTGAATTTCAGCAGGCTCCGCGCGAGGACTGCAAGTCATAAACCCATCGTAGAAGAACGAGGAATCTATGAAGGTTCTGGTCGCTGTAAAACGAGTAATCGACTACAACGTGAAGGTGCGCGTCAAGCCGGATAACACCGGTGTTGATCTCGCCAACGTCAAGATGGCAATGAACCCGTTCTGCGAAATCGCTGTTGAAGAAGCGGTTCGTCTGAAGGAAAAGGGCGTTGCCAGCGAAATCGTGGTGGTATCCATTGGCCCGAAGGCCGCCCAGGAGCAAATCCGTACTGCTCTGGCTCTGGGTGCCGACCGTGGTATCCACATCGAAACAGACGAAGAGGTTCAGTCTCTCGAAGCGGCCAAGCTGCTGAAGTCTGTGGTTGAGAAAGAAGAGCCCAAGCTCGTCATTCTCGGCAAACAGTCCATTGATTCCGACAACAACCAGACTGGCCAGATGCTGGCCGCGCTGACCGGTATGGGTCAGGGCACGTTCGCGTCCGAAGTTGTTGTTGAAGGCGAAAAGGTCAATGTTACCCGTGAAGTGGATGGCGGCCTGATGACCGTTGCCCTGAACCTTCCGGCCGTTGTTACCACAGACCTTCGTCTGAACGAGCCACGCTACGCTTCGCTGCCGAACATCATGAAGGCGAAGAAGAAGCCGCTTGAATCTGTCAGCCCGGCTGATCTGGGTGTTGAACTGGCATCGCGTCTGACCACCCTGAAGGTAGAAGCTCCGGCTTCGCGTCAGGCGGGTGTGAAGGTGGCTGACGTAGCTGAGCTGGTCGATAAACTGAAGAACGAAGCGAAGGTGATCTAAATGAGCATCCTTGTAATTGCTGAACATGACAACAGCAGCCTGAAGCAGGCTACCCTGAACGTTGTAGCGGCTGCCAAGGCCATCGGCGGTGACATCGACGTACTGGTTGCCGGTGAGAACTGCGGTGCGGTTGCTGAAGCTGCGGCGAAAGCTGAAGGCGTGAGCAAGGTTCTGGTTGCCGACAACGCCGTTTACGGTCATTTCCTGGGTGAAAACCTGGGAGAGCTGGTCGCCGAACTGGGTAAAGGCTACAGCCACATCCTGGCGGCCGCCGGTACCACGGGTAAAGACTTCATGCCCCGCGTAGCGGCGCTGCTGGACGTCGCCCAGGTTTCCGACATCATGCGTGTGGAATCTGAAGACACCTTCGTGCGCCCGATCTACGCAGGTAATGCGATCGCCACCGTGAAAGCCAATGACGCCATCAAGGTTGTTACGGTTCGCCCGACTGGCTTTGATCCGGTCGCCGCTGAAGGCGGTTCTGCCTCTGTAGAGCAGGTTGATGTGGTAAAAGACGCTGGTCTGTCCACCTTTGTTGGTGAGCAGAAGGCCGAGTCTGACCGTCCTGACCTGGCCAGCGCCGGTATCGTTATCTCCGGTGGCCGTGGCATGCAGAACGGTGAAAACTTCAAGATGCTGGAGCAGGTGGCTGATCTGCTGGGTGCCGCTGTTGGCGCCTCCCGTGCAGCGGTTGACGCC
>JAEPMM010000303.1 GCA_017643965.1 Marinobacter sp. | reverse complement strand
GCGCACCAGATCATTGGTCGAGCGAACCACGTTTACCAGCTCTTCAAAAGCTTTGTTGGCCAGCTTGAACGGGGCGAACACCTGGCCCAGCTCGTTCAGGGCAGCCTGGGTTTTCTTGTCACCGCGGCCGTGCTTTTCCAGCGCCTTGTGGGCGGCGTCGAGCTTTTCTTTCAGCAGCTCGAAGCGCAGGCGGGTTTCTTCAGGATCCGGACCGTTATCGGTTTCTTCTTCGCTGTCGTCATCGTCGTCATCGGAGGAGGAGTCGGAATCAACGCTGCTGTCCGCCGGTGTTTCTTCGCCCATGAATGGCTCGGCGTCGTCCGGATCGAGGAAACCGGTCACGATGTCACTGATGCGACCTTCGTTCTCGATGATGCGTTCGTAGGCCTGCAAGACGGTGCCCGCGGTGCCCGGGAAGTGAGCAACGGCGGCCATGACATCACGGATGCCTTCTTCGATGCGCTTGGCGATAACAATTTCGCCTTCGCGGGTCAGCAGTTCAACGGTGCCCATTTCCCGCATGTACATGCGGACCGGGTCGGTGGTGCGGCCAGCGTCGGTTTCAACGGCGGCGAGGGCGGCAGCGGCTTCGGCGGCCGCGGCTTCGTCAGCGGTGGAGTCGCCCTCGGTCATGATCAGGGTGTCGGCGTCAGGGGTTTCCTCGCACACCTGGATGCCCATGTCGTTGATCATGCGAATGATGTCTTCCACCTGATCCGGATCCGCAATGTCCTCCGGGAGGTGGTCATTTACCTCGGCGTAAGTCAGGTAACCTTGTTCCTTGCCTCTTGCAATGAGGTCTTTCAAACGTGATTTCTGCGAATTGCCTGACATAGACACCCTGTGAACTGGCTGGTAAAAGGAAAAAAGTTAAACAGCCATTATAGCTGTCGCTCGGTTGCTCTGCCACCGGATGGTTAGATGGTGATCAACGCTTCAAGTTTCAAGTGCGATACGGGGCGAACCCTGTATTTCCCGGTTTCTACCGGCGGCCCCGAGAGGCCGTTCAATCGTCTGTGCCCCCGCTCAGGGCTTTCAGTTCCTGGCGTTCTTCCGGACTGAGATCCGCAAGGCTGCGCTTGGACGCCAGCAGCGAGGTCAGCCGCTGTTTTCGTGCGGCCTCCCGGTTCGGGCTCAGTAACTCCCGGGCGCCGGCGAGGGTCCTTTCCCGCGCCGGAATGTGTTCAATGCCGTCAAACAGGTTGTAGAACCGGTCCCGGGCCTGCCGGTCCGTGGCCAGCGTGCGCACCAGAGTGCCCCGGTCGCGGATGCCGCGGTCCAGAATCCATTCGGCAAAGCCCCGGGCCAGTCGGAAATGCCGGGACTGGCGCGCCAGCTCAACCACGTCGCTGGCCATGTCCGGCGCCTCCACCAGGGCCAGGCACAGGGTGCTGTCCTTGCTGAGCCGCACATCAATGCGGTCTTCCTGCACTCGGTCCCGGCGGTCACCGAAGCGCCGCTGGCCCGGCTGCGGGCGTCGGTTCTGCCAGTCGTTCCGCCCGCTGCACAATCGCAGCATCTCGTGCCACATGGCATCCCGCAGGGTGCTTTTAGGCATCTTGTTCAGCATCGGCTCAACCCGCGCCCTGAGCTCGCCCCGATGCTCCGGCAGCTGCAGGTCCAACCCCTCACTCTGTCGATCGAACAGGTAGCGGGACAGCGGCGTGGCGCCCTCGATGCGCTTGCGGAAGGCTTCGGGCCCCTCCTTGCGCACCAGCGTGTCAGGATCCTCGCCATCCGGCAGCATCAGGAATTGCAGGTGCATGCCGTCGGCCATCAGTTCCAGCGCGTTCTCCATGGCACGATCGGCGGCCCGGTACCCGGCCTGGTCACCGTCAAAACAGAACACGATGTGCCGCACCTGCCGCAGCAGGGCGGTCAGGCTGTCCTGATTGGTTGCCGTGCCCAGTGTGGCCACTGCAAAATGGATGTCGTGCTGGGCCAGCGCGATAACATCCATATAGCCTTCAACCACCAGCAGCTTGTCCAGCTGCCGGATGGCCTGTTTGGCTTCAAACAGGCCGTATATCTCGCGGCTCTTGTGAAAGACATCAGACTCCGGAGAGTTGATGTACTTGGCCTTGTCGTCGCCGAGGGTGCGGCCGCCGAAGGCGATGGTCTTGCCCCGGCTGTTGCGGATAGGGAACATTACCCGGTTGCGGAACAGATCCCGCGGTCGACCGTACTTGTCAGAAACCGTGCCAGTCTCGATCAGTGGCCCCTGCAAATCCTTGCTGCAGGTATCAAACAGCGCAGTGCCGGTGCCCGGGGCAAAGCCCAGCTGGTAGAGCTGGATAATGTGGTCGTCCAGCCCCCGTTGCCTGAGGTAGTCTCGCGCCAGTTCACCCTGGGCGCCCCGCAGTGACGACTGATAGAAGCGGCTGGCATAATCCAGTGCATCTGTCAGCGTGCGGGCTTGCTGGATCTCCTGGCGTGCGCTCTGGTCATAGGGTACTTCCAGACCGGCGCGCCGGGCCAGTTCCTCTACCGCATCGGTGAACCCCAGCCCTTCGAATTCCCGCACGAAACTGATGGCGTCGCCGTGGGCGCCGCAGCCAAAGCAATGGTAGAAGCCTTTGTCAGGGCGAACGTTGAAGGACGGTGTTTTCTCATCATGAAACGGGCAGCAGGCCTTGTAGTTGGCCCCGGCTTTCTTCAGCGTGATGCGTGATCCGATCAGCTCCGCCAGATCGATCCGGTCCAGCAGATCTTCAACAAAGCGTTGAGGGATCAGTCCGCTCATGATGACTCCGGTTGCGCAGAAAGTGCCGGCTGAGCGCCGCCAATAGCCAAAAATGCCGCCGAAGCCAGGCCTCGGCGGCATTTTGGAATCGCTCTGTGCAGCCTGTGGCTTGAACAGGCGATCAATGGTTTGCAGTCAAGCGGCGTCAGCTGAAACTCAGTACAGACGCTCGAACTTGCGCTGTTCCCGCTGAAGCTTCTTGAGATGACGCTTAACGGCAGCAGCTGCTTTGCGCTTACGTACGGAAGTCGGCTTCTCGTAGTGCTCACGACGACGGACTTCGGACAGTACGCCTGCTTTTTCGCAGGAGCGCTTGAAGCGACGCAGTGCTACGTCAAACGGTTCATTCTCTTTCACTTTAACAGCTGGCATTCGAAAATCACCTACCTGATGTATTCGGTTTCTGTTTTGTCTGATCGACTCGTGCGTCAAATCGACTCGATACCTGGTCAGATTGGCTAAAACTCGACCAGTGCATATTTAAGGGCGGCAATGATAGCGCCTGCCAGGGGGAAAGGTCAATGTTTGTTCTGTGAATCTGCGGTCCACCAGAGCGACAGGTTAACAGGTTTCAGGTTAACGGGTTTCGGCTTTCTGCTAAAATGGCGGCCCGAACCTATCGATACCATCCGTTGCGACTTTAACTATGCTGATTCTCGGAATTGAAACCTCCTGCGACGAAACCGGTGTTGCGCTGTATGACAGCGCGCAGGGGCTGCTGGCGCACGCCCTGTTCAGCCAGATCGACATGCACGCGGATTACGGCGGTGTGGTGCCTGAGCTGGCCTCCCGCGACCACGTGCGCAAGCTGTTGCCGTTGTGCGATCAGGTGTTGGCGGAGGCCGGCCGCACCTGTGCCGACATCGACGGCATTGCCTACACCGCCGGTCCCGGCCTGGTCGGGGCGCTGATGGTGGGTGGCTCGGTTGCCCACGCGCTGGGCTTCGCCCTCGGCATACCGGTGCTGGGTGTTCATCACATGGAAGGCCACTTGCTGGCACCGATGCTGGAGCCGGCACCGCCGGCCTTTCCTTTTGTGGCGTTGCTGGTGTCCGGTGGCCATACCCAGTTGGTGCGGGTGGATGGCATCGGCGAATACGAGTTGCTCGGTGAGTCGGTGGACGACGCCGCCGGTGAAGCCTTCGACAAAACCGCCAAGATGCTGGGGCTGGATTACCCGGGCGGACCCAGGGTAGCAGCTCTGGCCGAACAGGGAACGGCGGGCCGATACCGGTTTCCGCGCCCGATGACCGACCGCCCCGGGCTGGATTTCAGTTTCAGCGGGCTGAAAACCTTCACGTTGAACACGGTAACGGCGGCGCAGGACAGCGGTGCGCTGGATCAGCAGACCCGGGCCGACATCGCCCTGGCGTTCGAGGCTGCCGTGGTGGATACCCTGACCATCAAATGCCGCCGGGCACTGGAGCAGACCGGCTGCAAACGGTTGGTGATTGCCGGTGGTGTCAGTGCCAACAAGCGGCTGCGGGCGGGGCTGGAGAAGATGACTGCGAAGCTCGGGGCCGGGGTGTTCTACGCCCGCCCGGAGTTCTGCACCGACAACGGCGCGATGATCGCGTACGCCGGTTGCCAGCGGCTGATGGCCGGGCAGCGGGACGGCGATCGGATTGTTGCGGTGCCGCGGTGGCCGATGAATACCCTGCCACCGTTGTCCCGGGCGTGCGATAACGGGTTGGTGGATTGAGTGTGAGGCGTGGGGTCAGAGGCGGGTTTCACGCCCCT
>JAEPMM010000349.1 GCA_017643965.1 Marinobacter sp. | reverse complement strand
GTTGTTTGCGCCCGCTGTTTCCGGAGATGTGTTGTACCTGGCCAGACACAGCAACGACACGTGCCGGGTCCGGTTGCCGCTTCAGCCAGGTCAGGGGAATGCGCAGCGCATCGCCTTCGCCAATGGCGGCACCGTTACCGATGCCGTTGTAGCGCAGGACCTGTTCCGGGCGCACATTGCGGTTCAGCAGGGCGCCGGCGACTTCACTGAAGCTTTCGCCCGGGCGCAGGGTGTACAGCCACTCCGGTACCGAAGTGCTTTGCTGTGGGGTGTTGGTAGAGGCGGTTGAGCCGCGGGTGACGGACAGTTCCGCATGCACGGGCACGGCAAAGACCAGCGTCATCAACGCTGGAATCACTGCACGGATGACCCGTTTGCCGTAGGAACCTGGCGTCATTTCAGGCGTGGTCCGCGGTCGCGATCGGATCTGCCGATTCGTTGGCTTTCATCGCCTCGAGGCGGTAACCGCGCTGGTAGATGGTCTTGATCCGGAAGCCGTTCTCCGGATTCAGTCCCAGGCGTCGGCGCAGGCGGCTCATGTGGGTGTCCACGGTACGGGTGTTGATGTCGCGGGCCAGGCCCCACACGCGCTCGAGCAGCATCTCACGGGTCAGCAGCCGGCCCTGATTCTGGAACAGGAACAGGGTCAGGTCGAAATCCTTGTCGGTCAGCGTCAACGCCTGTCCGTGCAGCAGGATACTGCGCTGCTGGGTATTGATCTCGAAAGGCCCGTAGGTGAGCAGTTCTTTTTCGTTGTCTGGATTGGTACGGCGGGCCAGTGCGTTGATGCGCGCAACCAGCTCGGCCTCGCGGGCAGGCTTGGCCAGGTAATCATCGGCGCCGGCGTCGAGGGCACGAACGATGTCGGACTCGCTGTCGCGCTGGGTCAGGAACACCACCGGAATCGGCCAGTTGAGCTGCGCCCGCACGTTTTCCAGCACATCGATACCGGTCATGTCCGGGATCTGCCAGTCAAGAATCAGCAGGTCGTAACTGCGGTGCAGCACGGCGCTCAGAAACGACTGCCCCGTGGGGAAGCTGTCACAGTGGTGTCCGCGCTCTGAAAGAATGGACTGAACGTGCTGCGCCTGTTCATGTTCATCTTCAAGCAAAGCTATGCGCATCAAGCATCTCCCGGGGGTGACGTTCCACCGATTAAAGTTTTGGTAATGTTGAGCATTATCACAGATCGCGGATTTGCCTTCAGTGTCGTTATGTAGACTTGCGTAAACGAACTGCAGGTGTTCCGTCATTGTCATCAACTGTTTGTCGGCAGGTGGGGAAATTACTGCAGCCCCAGAACCAGCCTTTTTTACCCTTGCGCCGCACCAGCGGGGAAAAACAGTGGGGGCAGGGCACGGGCTTCTGGCTGGTGCCGTCTGCCGGTGTGCTGTCTTCCAGCGGCCGGGTGCCGTTGCAGTCGGGGAAGCGGGTGCAGGCCCAGAAGCGGCCGAACTTGCCCTCCCGCTCCCGCATCGCGGTGCGGCATTTCGGGCAGTGGGGCGCCGCCGGTTGATCGGCGCCCGGCGTGCTGCCGGTGCCCGGGCGGGTGCGGATAAAACCGCTGATTTGCTGTTTCAGGTCCGCCAGGAACTGCCTGGGATCTCCTTCGCCGCGCTTGATGGTTTCCAGCGTGGCTTCCCAGATGGCGGTCATGTCGGGTTTGCTGACGGTGTCCGGCAGTGCGCCGATCAACGCCTTGCCCTTGTCGGTCGCCTTGATGTGGCGGCTGTCCCGGTACAGGTAATCGCGCTTGAACAGGGTGTCGATGATCGCCGCGCGGGTGGCTTCGGTACCCAGGCCATCGGTTTCCCGCAAGGTTTTGCGCAGTTCCGGATCGCTCACGAAGCGCGCAATGTTGGTCATCGCTGACAACAGGGTGGCGTCGGTGAAGTGCTGCGGCGGCTGGGTCTTGCGCTCGCGGATGGCGGTCTGGTCGCACAGGGCCGGCTCGCCTTTTTCCAGTCGTGGCAGCGGTGCCTTGCGGGCTTCCTGGGCCGCGTCCCGCAGTTTGATCTCGAGGGTTTTCCAGCCCGGTGTCAGTATCGCCGTTTCTGTTGCGCGGAAGCGGTGCTCGCCGATGGTGACGGTCAGCCGGCCTTCGCGATGCACGGCGTCGGCGCTGAACTGCATCAGGTAAAAACGGGCGATCAGGTTGTAGATCTTCGTTTCCGCTGCGGTCAGTTTGCCGTTAGCCGCCGGCCGGCTGGTGGGGATGATGGCGTGGTGGGCGTCCACCTGCTTGTCGTTCCATGCCGCGGTGCGCCGGGTCAGATCGGCCTGATCGCAGGCCCGGGTCAATTCGCCATCCACCTGGCCGATGGCGCGAATCACCCCCTCGCGTTGATCGTAGTGACCTTCCGGCAGGTAGCGGCAGTCGGAGCGGGGATAGGTGATCAGCTGGTGCCGCTCGTAGAGGTTCTGGGCGGTATCGAGGACGTCCTTTGCGCCCATGCGGAACAGCCGCCCGGCTTCGATCTGCAATGCCGACAGCGACAGCGGCAGAGGCGGGGCCTCGTTGCGGTCGCGGAAACGCGATTCGGTGATGGTACCGGGCCGGCCCTCCACCGCGCCGGCAATCTGCTCGGCGGTGGCCTTGTCGAGCAGGCGGTCTTCTTCGTCCAGGTGCTCGCGGAAAGCCTCGTCGGGCAGCCAGCGTGCGGTAAACGGTGACGGATCGCTGTCCGGTTCAATGCCGTGGCACGTGGCTTCGATGCGATAAAAGGGTTTGGGCTCGAAGTGTTCAATGGTGTGGTCGCGTTCAACCACCAGGCCCAGCACCGGCGTTTGCACCCGGCCGACCGAGTAAACCCCCTGTTGCCCCTGCTGTTGATAGCTGAGGGTGTAGAACCGGGTCAGGTTGATGCCATACAGCCAGTCCGCGCGCTGGCGGGCCAGCGCCGAATGCGACAGCCGGCGGTACTCGCGGTTGTCTTTCGGGCTGCGGATGGCGCGGGCCACGGCCGCCGGGGTCAGATCGTTGATCAGGATCCGCTGAACCGGGCAGGTAGCCCCGAAATAGCGGATCACCTCATCCACCAGCAGTTGGCCTTCGCGGTCCGGGTCGCCGGCGTGCACGATGGTATCGGCCTGTCGGATCAGCGACTCCAGTACATTGAGCTGCTGGCGCACGCCGTCTTTGGGGGTGACTTCCCAGCGCTCTGGAAACAGTGGCAGATCTTCCTGGCGCCATTTCTGCCAGCGGGGGTCGTAGCTGCCCGGTTCCGCCGGCTCCAGCAAATGCCCGATGCACCAGCTGACGGTGACGGCCTCATTCCCCTGGCCACAGCGAATCCACCCTGGCCCTTTCTGGTGGGGCGCAGGCAGCGCCGCGGCGATGGCGCGGCCCAGGCTCGGCTTTTCGGCAATATACAGTTGCATGGCATCGGGCGTGTTCGGATCGGGGAAGGAAGATGGCCTTTTGGCCTTGTTGTGTCAAGGCTGGCGGGCTCTGTAGTAGACTGGCGACAGGTATTGATACGGTGTTCGCGCGCGGAAGCGCGAAAAGGAGCAGAACAACCCATGAAAATTCAGAATTCGATCGAGCAGAAACTGTCCTCGGCGTTTGCCGTGGACCACCTGCAGGTGGCCAATGAGAGCCACAAGCACAGCGTGCCGCCCAATTCCGAAACCCACTTCAAGGTGACGCTGGTATCAGCGGATTTCGACGGGCAGATGAAAGTGAAGCGCCATCAGGCCATCTACAAGGTGCTGGCGGACGAGCTGGCGGGGGAGGTTCACGCCTTGGCATTGCATCTATACTCACCGCAGGAGTGGGTGGCATCCGGGCAGGCCGCGCCGGAGTCGCCCAACTGCATGGGTGGATCGAAAAAAGATCCGGCAATGGCCTCGGG
>JAEPMM010000181.1 GCA_017643965.1 Marinobacter sp. | reverse complement strand
GTTCCAGCTCTGAGGATTCTTCTTTCAGCGCCGCGATGCGGGCTGCCAGTTCGCTTTCCCGCTCAGCGTCCACGGCCTGGCCCAGGGTGTGTTCTCTCGCAATCAGGTCCTGTTCCATGGCCATCTGGTGCAGTTCGCTGCGCACATGGCTGAGGCGGCGCGGCGGGGTGCTGAGGTTGAGGCTGACCCGGGCGCAGGCGGTGTCCAGCACGTCGATGGCTTTGTCCGGCAGCTGACGGCCGGCCAGGTAACGGGCGGACATTTCCGCCGCGGCTTTCAGCGCGCTGTCGGCGACCAGGACGTTGTGGGCTTTTTCGTAGACGGTGCGCAGGCCACGGAGAATGTGGACGGCTTCGCCCGGCGTGGGCTCGTCCAGTGCTACCGGCTGGAAGCGGCGACTCAGGGCCGGGTCTTTCTCGAAGTATTTCTTGTACTCGCGCCACGTGGTGGCGGCGATGGTGCGCAGCTCGCCCCGGGCCAGCGCGGGTTTCAGCAGGTTGGCGGCGTCGGAGCCGCCCTCGCTGTTGCCGGCGCCGATCAGGGTGTGGGCTTCGTCGATGAACAGGATGATCGGGGTGGCGGAGCCTTTGACCGCTTCGATCACGCCTTTGAGGCGTTTCTCGAACTCGCCTTTGACCGACGCCCCGGCCTGCAACGCGCCCATGTCCAGGGTCCACAGTTCCACGCCGGTCAGCCGTTCAGGCACATCACCGCTGACGATGCGCAGGGCCAGGCCCTCCACCACGGCGCTTTTGCCGACGCCGGCGTCACCCACCACGATGGGGTTGTTCTTGCGGCGGCGGCAGAGGATGTCGATCATCTGGTCGATTTCGGCGTCGCGACACACCACCGGGTCGAGCTTGCTCTCGCGCGCCAGTCTGGTGAAGTCGGTGGCGTAGCGTTTGAGCGGGTCCAGATCGGTGGCAACGGCGGGCTGACCACCGTCTTTTTCATTCAGTTGCGGGCGCTCCACGGAGCCTTCGGTGACCCGGTCGAACTGCTTGCGCAGGTGCTCGCGGTTGATCTCGACCAGTGCCTTGCTCACCTGCGGCATCAGATAACGGTCGACGTTCAGCAGCAGCGCCAGGAAGATGGCACCGGAGCGCAGGTCCTGATGGCCGAACTCGGTGGAGGCCAGCAACCAGGCGTCCTGCAGCAGGTCCACCAGCAGTGGCGAGAATGACGGATAAGGCTCGGCGGTCTGGGGTTCGCCGTTCAGGCTGTCACCCACTAACGGCTGCAATTGCTGATGGTTGATGCCGGCGTGCTCAAGGATCTGGCGCACATCGGAAAACGGCGTTTCCAGCAGCTTGAACAGCAAGTGGGCCGGGGTGATTTCCGCGCCCTGGCGGCTGATGCAGAGGGCCGCGGAGGATTCCAGCCCCTGGCGGCAAATGTCGTTGAGGCGCCCGATCAGCGCCGGCAGTTCTACCCGAATCACAGTGATATCCTTATTTCGGTAATTGTTCCAGAACGCTGAGCACATCCCTGATGCGTTCGTTCAGCGCCATGTTGTAGAGCGAAAAGATGCCGGCCATGGCGAGGGCAAACAGCCCGCCGATGCCCCAGATCGGCAGGCCGCTGCGCAGGCGGTTGCGGGCGGGCGACACATGGGCCAGAGCGTCCGTCAGCGGTTGCGCCTCATCGGCTTCCCGCAGGCTCTTCAGTTGCTCATGCAGGCCGCGAATGATCTGCTCATATTCCTCACGGCCGTTGGTCATCACCTTGTAGCGGCCCTCGAAACCGAGACACAGACACAGGTGAATGAACGCCAGCATGTCGCGGTAGCGCTGGGGGTCCTGTTCCATGCGCGACAGAATGGCGAATACCTTTTCACCCCCCCAGGTTTCGTTGTGGAAGCGGGACAACAGCGAATGCTGTGACCACACGCTGTGGGCGCCCCAATCGGTGCCCAGTACGGCCTCATCAATGAAGGCGCAGAGCACGTAGCGATACGCCACCACCGTGGGGCGTTCGTAGCCCTGCTCTACCAGTTCCCGGTCGATGGCGGCCACTTCGTCCACCACCTGCCGGTACAGGGTTTCCACTTCGCGGAAATCCGCCAGCCGCCGCACCCGGATCACCAGGCCCAGCAACGGTGTCGCAGCATCGATCAGCCGGTTGTCTTCCAGCCCGCGCAACTGGAACTGGTCGTTGGCAAACTCACGATTGCTGTTGCGGTCCGGGTCGTTACGATCCGCAAACATCAGATCGCTGAACGCACTGCCACCGGTGTCCTTGTTGCCCGGGCTGCTGCCGTAGGGTGAATCCTTCACCTGTGCCTCTGCCATGATTTAGCTCCTGATAGCCCAGAACTGCATTTCCATACCCGCGAAGCTGCCTGCCACATGGAAGGCAAAGCCGCTGGCGTTGTCGAGCATCTGCCAGGCCTGGCTCTGGTCGTCCAGGCGGAAGTACACGAAGCCGGCGTGGTACGGCAGCTGGCGCGGGGCCACCGGCAGTGGTGACAGCGGAATGCCCGGCAACTGCAAGCTGATCAGATCGCGAATCTTCTCCACCGACGCCACCTTGCACTGCTGGGTGAACTGCTTGCGCAGATCGTCCAGCGGCATGTCGGCTTTCACCGCCAGAATGAACTCGGCGTTGCCGATCAGCTGAACGTCCTGAATCGGCGCCACGGTCAGACCGTACTGGCGTTCCTGCAGCTGGATGGCCAGCGCCCGCGGCTCCAGCACCGTGCTCAGGGATTGCCTCAACACCTGCATCAGCGACGTGAACGAACTCTCCGGCAGGTCGTGGTCGTAGGCGCTGTATTCCCGCGGCAGACGGCTCTCATCGGTGAAGGTCACCAGTTCACCGCACAGCTCCAGCAGCGCTTCGTACAGGCGCTCCGGGTGCAGTTGCCGCAACCGCGCCAGATGCATGAAGCGGGGGTGAGCGCGGTTGAGCATCTGCAACAGCAGGAAATCCGCCACATCCGCCACGCCGCCCGGCCCCGGCGCGCCGACCCGTTCGGCAATGTTGCGGGCACGTTCTTTCATCAGCCCGGCCATTTCGCCGACAAACCGCTGCAGGCGGGGTGCGGCGCGCACGCTGAGCATGGTGGGCATGAAGTTCGGGTCCATCACCAGGCTGCCGTCCGGGCGCTTCTCCAGAATCCGGCCGATGGCCAGTGCCGCGTAGGCGCTGCGATCATCCCGCTCCAGCATCAGCCGCGGCGCCACCCGGGCCACGTCAATGGCATGGGCGTCGCCGTCAATGGAATGCAGGTCGCGGATTTCCTCGCTGTGGGCGCGGAAACGCCCGGCTATCGCGGCTTCCGGCCACTCCACTTCCGCCAGTGCCTCGCTGCCCAGCGGCAACGCCAGATACACCACCTGGTTGGCCACCGAGGCGTCGGTGATTTCCAGCGGCTCCGGCATGACGTCGTCCTGGGGCAAGCTGAAGCGGGTGCCGTCCGGAAACAGCCCGCGGGCATGCACCAGGCCGATGCGGCCGAAGCTCAGGTACTCGTCGTTCAGTGCCAGATCGCTGAAACCGTACAGGTAGTCGGACACCGCCAATGCCCGCTCGTTGATCTGGTGTTCCAGGTACCGTTGTTGTTGCTGGAAGTGCTGGGGCTTGATGAACAGCCCGTCACTCCAGACTACGCGATTCATAACAGCCATCAGGATTCGTCCGAACGTCTGAGTTTCACTTCCCGCTCACGCAGGTTGACCAGCAGGTGGTAGCGCCCTCCGATCGGGTCCACCTTGACCACCTTCTTCCATTGGGACAGATTCGGGTAGGCATAGAACGCGATGATGCCGATGAAACGGGTGTCACTGTCGATCTCGAACGGCTCGATGAAGCGGAATTGCCCCGGCACCAGGGAATAGTCGTCGTGATCGATGTAGTTCTGGCCCAGTGAATCTTCCAGATCGCTCAGCAACTGGTCGAAATCACCCGCCATCAACATGGAACTGTCGCGCATCTCGATGACCTGAAAGGCGATCGGCGTGGGTGCCAATGATTCGTTGGGGTTCACATCCGGTTCCGCCAGCATGGTCAGATCCACGCGGCTGGGCAGATCCTCCGGGTAACCCACCGGAATATTCGGATCCCACAGCACCTTGGCGGTTTTCGAGACGGCGTTGTAAGGGGTACTGCACCCCACCAGCACCAGAATGGCAGCCAGTAAAATCCCTTTACTGTATTTCACAACAGGTTCTCCCTCTGTAGTTGACGCAAATGCTGGTCGTAAGCCTGGTCGAACACCTCCTGAAACAGGCGCTCGAAACCCTGCTGACGACTGGATTTCAGTTCTCGGTAATAATGCTCGTACATGCCCCAGGCCCAATGGCCTTCGTCTTCGTGTTGCTGCAGGCCACGGCGATAACCGTGGAAACGGCGCAGCAGGGCTTCCGGCGAGAAGGCGTGAAGAATCGCTTCCAGCCCCTCACTGATGGCTTGCCGGGTAGCCAGCTGGTGATGGCGCAGGCTCTGCAGGCTCTCGCTGACCGCCGCCGGTGCGGACAGGTGCACCGGGCTGCGTTCGCTGGCAAACAGGGTCTGTACCGTGTTCTGGTAGTCCTGCCCCAGCCGCAGCGGGTTGTCTTCAATGGGCTGCAACCGGGTGCGCAGGGCCTGATGACGGCTGTCCTCACTCTGGTGCAGGGCCAGCAGTCCCTCCACGGTGGCCTTCAGGGTCTGCCCGGCTTCTTCCAGAAACAGCCGCATCTCGTCGCTGTCGGCAAAGCCGAGTTCGGTGTCCATGCCCTTGAGCAGGGGCGCGCCGCTGATGTGCTGGCGGCTGTGATCACCCGACTCTCTGTGAGCCTCCCGCTGTGATTGCGCCGGCACTGGCGTGGTTGTCTGTTCCGTCATGCTGTTGTGCTCTCCCTGCCTGACCGGCAAGCCCATCGCCACATCGCGATGATCCCGGTATTGATCGGTCACTTCACCTTCGGCGGCGAACCATTCCGGACGGTCCGCCAGCAGCGTCCGCTCCCGTGACGCTGCCCGAGTTTCCTTCTGCGGCGTGTCCTGCTCCTGCCAGTGGTCCAGCGGATCATCGCTGACCGGCTCTCCGGCCGCCGGAGCCAGGCCGCTCAGGGGCTCATGACCGGCGGTTTCCAGCGTCTGACGTTCTGAGCGGACCAGCGAGCCTTCTTCCACGTTCACCAGGGAACGATCCTCGATGTGCTCGTCGGCGAACGGATCCGCCACAGCCTGGCGGCCTTCACCGAGCTCGGCCCGGATCCGGTAGCGGCCGATGGTGATCACATCGCCGCTTTTCAGCCTCGCCCGCCGGCCACGCCCCAGGGGCTGACTGGCGCTGTTGATGTAGGTGCGGCCGCTGCGGTCAATCAGGCAGAAAACGCCGTCGATGAACCGCACCTCGGCGTGGCCGGCGGTGGCCCCGGTACGATGAGACGACAACTGCCAGGTGTCGCTGGTGGCGGTGCCGATGGAGCCGCCGGCGGTGGTAAATTCGTGCTCCGGCAACAGCCCACTGCCAACGGCGGTGGGGTTACTTATCTGCAGTTTCAGTGACTGACCCATGTCCATATGCTGTGTCCTTGTTCTGTAATCAGCGACGAATCTGGAGGCGAACCGCAGGCAGCTTGCGCGCCTTTTCCGGCGTCACGAACGAGTTCCAGCCCAGCCGCACATCCGCGCCCATCTGCATCGGCTTGACGTCTTTCGGGCGCATTTGCAATTCCAGGTCATAGGCCAGTTGCTCCCGGGTGGTGAATTCCACCAGCTTCACCAGGCGCTGGTGGTCCTTGCCGTTGGGCAGGAAATCTGCGAAGCGCTGGCGATCCAGGTTGCGGACGCGCAGGATGAACTTGCCGCTGCGGTCGCGAACGCCGGCTCCGATCAATGTGTCCTGTCCCAACGCCGCATTGGACCGGCCCAACCGGGTCTGCTGATCCCGCGGAATCGCTACCCGACGCAGTACCCACTGTTCGATGCTGACGTCGTCCAGATCGAAACAGTGGGCGACAATGCCGCTGACCACATCCGGCGAGCGGCTGCGGCCGGCCATCAGCCCGGCGTAGGCCAGCATCTTCGACCAGTTCACCGGCGTGGCGTCCCGCAGGCGGCGATCGCCCAGCCCGGCCAGCGCAAAAATGTGCTCGGAAAAGCCGTCAGACGCGCCGGGGCGGAAACGCACGTAATAGCGGTACTTGCGCCAGGAGCGGTGGAACAGGGTCACCAGCCGGTGGTTGAAAAAATCCAGAAAGTGACGGCGAATGCCCAGGTCCTGACCCGCCTCCCAGGCCAGATCCTCCAGGTAATAACCCGGAAGTGGCGACTGCGAGCCGTGCAATCCCAGGAAACTCACTTCCATCTGGTAGGGCGCGTGCTCGTGCTCCGGCGAGAACGCGGACACCACATCACTGCCCGGGAAGCCCAGGCCGGCGGACGCCGAGAAACGAATGCGCTCACGGCGGGGCTGGTCGTCCTGCGACCGTTCCAGATCGTCACCGTGGTGCCGGTGAATCAGATCCACCAGCTGAAAAAAACTGTAGCGCCGTGCATTGCCCAGAACGGGTTGCAGCTCGGCTACGTCAGCGGCTGCTGACCTTGCTGTAACGTCCATGTATACCGTTCCTGATTGTCTGTATTCACCACTTCCAGTTGGTGAAAGGCGTTAATGCTCGCGTAAAGCGCAAAAAACTGACTGAGAACCGTGCCGAACAGGTACAGGTCGCCTTCCGAGGCGAACGCGGTCTGATCCAATTTCAGCACCGAGCGGATGCCCCGCACCGGCAGGCCCCGCACCATGCGATCCACCGGCGAGGTTTCGATACCCGCAATGCCCGCCAGCCGTTTCTGGGACACCCGCTCCGCCT
>JAEPMM010000086.1 GCA_017643965.1 Marinobacter sp. | reverse complement strand
GCGCGGACTTCTTCGCCATCCGCCATGCGTACGCCCACCGCCTTGCCTTTCTCGATCAGGATTCCGGTGACGTCGGCGTAGGTGAACACCTCGCCGCCGCTCTGCTGGATCACCGGAATGATGGTATTGGCCATCTCCGAAGCCCCGCCGATGGGGTAATACCCGCCGTACAGATAATGGCGTGCGATCAGGGCGTGGATGATAAAGCTGGATTCCGCCGGCGGCAGGCCGTTGTCGCCCCATTGGCCGGTGAGTACGGCGATTAGCTCCTGATTGCGGGTCAGGCCTTCCAGCACCTCTCGGGTGGGGCGGTTGAGGAACGACGGCGCGGCCCGGTTCACCAGCTTGCGCAGGGGGCCGGCGGCCAGATCCGGCAGCACCTTGCCGATGACCAGTCCCGGCATGGCCTTGGCCACCTTTTTCAGATAAATCAGATAGGTGTCGATGGCCTGCTCTTCATCGGGGAAGGCTTTGAGCAGTTCTGCTTTGAATTGATCGGGGCCGGCCACCAGGTCCACATGGCGGTCGCCGATGAAAATCCGGTCAAAATGGCTGTCCATCGGCGCCCATTTCAGTTGCCCGTCGGTGATGTGGTCGAACAGCCGTTTGGTCAGGGTATGGTCCGCGCCCACATCGCCGATGTAGTGCACGCCCACGTCCCATTCGTAGCCATTGCGGTCGTAGCTGTGGGTGAAACCGCCGGCGGTGTAATGCTGCTCGAACACCGCTACTTTCTTGCCCAGTTTGCTCATGCAGGCGGCGGTGGTCAGTCCGCCGATGCCGGAGCCGATCACAACCGCGTCGTAAGGGCCGTCAAGGCGATTGGCGCGGTAGCGGCGGACGACACGGATGGTGCTGGGTTTGGGGCTGCTCATCATGTGTTATCCTTGTGGTGTTGTTCGTGATCGGCGACGGCGCCGTCCAGCAGGAGCGTGAGAACTCCCTGCGCAAGTTGGGGCTCCGCCTCGGTGATGGGTAAATGGCCATCGATGCTTAGTTGTGCAAGTCCATGCACCAATGACCAGGCGGCCGCAGTTACCAGCATCAATGGCATGGGTTTGATGTAACCGGCCTGCTGCGCCCGGGCAATGGTATTCTCAAGCACCCGGAAAGCGCTCTTGCCAGCCGTATCCAACCGCGGGTGCACACCTTTGGGCAACACCCGGCCACCGAACATCAGCCGATAAAAATTCGGTTCCTCTTGTGCAAAAGATACGTACACAAGCCCAATATCAATTAACGCCTGTCTTGGCTGGGCTTGATCCACTGCTAGAAGCCGTTTTCTCAACGCCTGAAATCCAGTAATGGCCAGTTCAGCCAGCAGGCTCTCCCGGTCCATGAAATGGCGGTAAAGCGCCGGCGCGCTGACGCCAATCTGCTTGGCCAGAGCGCGCAGGCTGATGGCTGCGTCGCCGTGTTCGCGCAACGTATCCAGAGCCAGTTGGTGAGCCTGCTGAGGCAGATCACCATGGTGGTACGCGGGTTTGGCCCGGGTTGAGTTGTCGTTCATAAGTTATCACTGGTAACAATGTTTACGGTGATAACATCACGAGTGAGCAACAGGTGTCAAGCAGATTCGGGGATCAAAACGTGGGAAGGGGATTTCAGAATAACGCGGGGGCAAAAGAACTAACCCGGCGAGCAGAGGGCCCGCCGGGATGTCGCGAATGGTGTTACTTCGCGGTGACGGTCTTCATGACCAGGTTGCCGTCTTTACGGATCGGGCCGTCTTCCTTGGCACCGAGGGTGTATTCGAAGATACCGGTTTTGCTACCGCCGTCCTCGCTGTGAACCATCAGCATCAGCATGTCACCGGATTTCACTTCCTCGGTCAGAATGGCGGCTACGTCCATGTTCTTGCCCATCTTGATGGGCGCGTGGCCAACCACCGGGCCCGGCTTCATGGCTTCGTCGGTGCGGTGCACGACCAGCCAGCCGTTCTTTTCGGCCATGACCTGCTTGGCAGTGACTGTGCCACCACTGACGTCCTGATCAGACGCTTTCACGCCGACTTTACCGTGATCCATGGCCATAGCGGCGCCGGAAGTCAGTGCGGTAGACAGCAGGGCTGCCGTCAGAAATGTGCTCTTCTTGAAGTGCTTGCTCATCGCATTCTCCTCGTTTTCGGTTATTCCCATCATGTCTTTGTTGTTCCGATGGGTGTACCGACAGATACGCATGGGCACTTCAAAAGTTGCATGTGAGCCCGATTATTTTAGAACTGCTGGCCCGAATTGCCTCCGTCGGTGGGGTACAGGTAGCCATGAATCGCCGGTCCTGTCGGCTTGCCCGTTGGTGAACCGCCTGGGGGTTCGACACTGATGCCGAAGGTGGCTTCTTTCAGAAGCTGCGGGTCATACTGGCTGAGCGCCGACTGGTCGATGGTCATGTTGTCGGTCAGTACACCCACCGAGCGCGGGTCTGGCCCCAGTTCATCGGCCTTGATCCAGAGCTGGTAGGACTTGTCCCGCACCGGCTCGGCGGTAACCGGACGAATGTTCAGCTGTCGGTTATCCAGATCCACCGTCAACATGAAGGCCGGTTGCTGGTCATCGTGCTGGAACACGGCCACAAAGGATTGCGGTTGTTCTGCCGGCTGGAACGCCAGAACGGCCACAAGGACCAGCGCAGCGGCTGAGGCCACGGCAGTGCTCCACTGCCAGCGGCGCACCCGCTGCTGCAGCACCGTAACCGTTGCCGTCGGCGCGTTCATCACAGAGTCGGGCGCTGCGGCTTCAAGCTCGTCGAGGCGCTTTTCGATGCGGGCAAGCAGATCCGGGCCGGGTTCAATGGGTGTCACCTCATGGAGCAGAGGCACCAGCCGCTCTTCCCAGGCTAGAATCAGGGCATCAAGCGCCTGATCTTTCTCGCGGCGGGCGTTTACGGACGCCCGCTCTTCCGGTGGCAGCGTTCCCAGAACGAACTCCGCCGCCAGCGTATCGAGATCGTCTTGGTCGGTCATGGTGCCAGACACCTTTTCAGTTGTTTCAATGCACGGTGAAGCCAGGTTTTCACGGTATTTACCGGTTGATCAAAGTGGGCGGCCAGTTCGTCACGGGACCAGCCATTCAGGTACGCCAGCCGTACCATGTCCTGCCGGTCTTTCTCCAGCTCGTCGATGCAGCTGTTCAGGCTGTTTACCGCCTGCTGATCTTCAAGCTCGGCCTGTGCGGTCGGTTGAAAGCTGGCGATCTCCTCGATCTCGTCATCACCCATGGAGCGCCGTGCCGGTTGCTTGCGCAACTCGTCGATGGCGCTGTTGCGGGCAATGGATGCCATCCAGGCGATGGGTGAAGCCTTGGCCGCGTCAAACTGATCGGCCTTCTGCCACACCTTGATGTAGGCGTCCTGAATCACATCGTCTGCCCATGCCCTGTCTCTCAGGATACGCATCACGGTACCCAGAAGTTTCGGCGCCGTTGCTTCGTACAGTTGTGCGAAAGCGGAGCGATCCCGCCGAACCACCCTCTGGATCAGTTTGCCGATATCGGATGACGTTGCAGCAGGCACCACCCCCGGGTCACCCGGGGGCGTGTGATGTTCCTCAGAAGATTGTCGAGATTCAGAATCCATACTTCGCCTGGAGAGTCGCTGGCGCATTGGCCTGGAACCTGAAGATTGCCGGTTTTGACTTGCTCAGGTCAAGGCACTTTTACAGGCGCGGAGCGCCTGAGCGCCAGGGCTGCATCCACCACCAGGAAGATCACCAGGCTGACCCCCATCACCGGGGCGAAAAGCCCGAGGCCAACGGCGACAACAGCCATCATTAGCAGCGCCAGCGCTGGCGCTTTTTTCAGTTCGGACCAAACCCGTTGCGGGCGTTGGTGATGCCGCTCGGGACGGATTGGCCGGCGTAACCACCACATGCGGTACCCCAGCACAATCATCACACAGAGTCCCAGCGCACAGGCGGCGACGAACAGCTGATTGGCCAGGCCGAACAGTATGCCCATATGGGCATCGATGCCCCAGCGGGTGAGTTTGGCAGCGATGGGAAAGGTATCGAAATCCACCCGATCGGTCACTCTCAAAGTTCGGGGATCAACCGCTACCATATCGACCTGGGTGGGCCAGCTGCGGTCGATTTCACGCACTGCCCAGGCACGGGTTGCGTTTGTGGCGGGCTTGATTTCCACCATACCGGCATCAATGCCTGCCGCCCGCGCACGCTGCAGGACCGCATCGTAAGTGGCTGCGTTGTCCTCAGCCGGGTTTATCGCCGGCGACATATCGTGGCCGGTGTGTTCTCCGTGCTGGTGCTGTTGCGGCGCGGCGCCGGTCAGCTCGGTGTTCAGCCCGGGTGTGCCCCAGTCCAGATGCGCACGAAGCTCGGCAATGTTGGCGCCCGCCCATTTCGACCAGGTCAGGCCGGTGACCGAAAAGAACAGGAATGCCAGCAACAGCACCACGCCAATCCCGCTATGCCATTGGCGAAGGGCGCTGCGATCTGATGCCACCCGGGTGGCGGGGCTTGACCGCCGGCGCCACCACAACGCCAGCCCGCCCAGCGCGACCAGCCAGAGCCAGGAGGCGGCCAGCTCGCTGTAGTAGCGCCCGACCTCGCCCAGATGCAGGTGCCGGTGGACATAATCGATCCAGATGCGGAACGGCAGGGTACCGCTGGTTCCGTACACCACCAGTTCGCCGCGGATGTCCAGGGAAACCGGATCCACAAACACCGCCTGATGTTCAAAAGGCTGCAAACCGTCGACCGCAAACATGACTCGGGTGGTTTGTCCGGGCTGCGGGGCAGGGCGGACGGCTGCCAGGGTGGCACGATCGCCGATGTGGTCACGGGCCGAGAGGATCTGAGCAGCCAGCGGCTGTGCCTCGCCGGTGGTCTCGGTGGTCAGTTCGGTCAGGTACAGCCGGTTTTCGATTTGCGGTGTCAGGGCGAACAGGGCTCCGGACAGGGCCGCCACGAAAATAAAGGGTCCGACGAACAGGCCCGCGTAAAAATGCAGGCGCACAAGCAAAGCGTAGCCCCAGCGCGGCGCGCTGGAATGGCGTATTTCGTTCATGGTCTTCCTCAATGCTGATTGAAAAGGGAAACGGAGGGAGTCAGACCATGAACGGTGGGGCGCGCACCGGCGCGTTCGGGAACCGCGGTATCCCGCGGGGTGGCGAGAGAACACCGGGAAGGCCGCTATTGCCGGCCGCGGAGATCCCGGACGGAACGTCTGTGCCCCGGGAGGACAGGGCCGGCAACTTGCTGAGCAGCACACAGTAGCCGCATTCCCCATGGGCCAGGTGCTGCAGTGGATCGGAATGGTCCGTTTGCCCGGCTGAAGGTGTAGGGCTGTGCTCGCTGCTGTGGTGATCGCTCTGGTGGCTGCCCTCGTGGTTGCTCAGGAGCGGCGGCCCGGTCTCGGGCTTCAGCTGCGCCTGGGTCATCAAAGGCCCCACATAGATCAGCACCATGGATAACAGCGCTATCCATGCGGGCCATCGATTGTGCCTTCGTGCTGTCACCGGTCACCTGTTTTACGGCAAGCAAAGCCGCCTATAGTAGCGGTCTTTTTTGTTGGGAGATAATCAGTTACGCAGTTGGATGCCGTAAAGTTGCATCGATTAGCAGATCGGAAAGGCTGACGCCAGAATCTACGTGGAGAAACGGGGTTCCTGAGGGCGTCCCTTTTCTGTTTGAATGAACGTTTTCACCGTTTAGGAGATTCCCATGGCCGATCGTAAAACCGTTGTCATCACCGGTGCCAATCGTGGTATTGGTCTCGAGCTTGCTCGCCACTACGCAGGCGAGGGCTGTTCTGTTATCGGTGTCTGCCGGCACACGTCCGACGAGCTGGATGCCATCGCGAGCCGCGTCATCGAGGGAGTGGACGTCACCACCGACATCGGCATCCAGACGCTCACCGCTGAACTCAAGGACCAGCCCATCGATCTGCTGATCAACAACGCCGGCCTGCTGCAGGATGAAAAACTGGGTAGCATCGACTTCGATTCGATCCGCACTCAGATGGAGATCAACGCCTATGCTCCGTTGCGGGTGGCAGAGGCGCTGGTGTCACAGATTCCGTCCGGCGGCAAGATTGCCAATATCACCAGCCGCATGGGTTCTATTGCTGACAACGATTCCGGCGGTCGTTACGGCTACCGTGCGTCCAAGGCGGCGCTGAATGCCTTCGGAAAATCCCTGGCGATGGACCTGCAACCCAGAGGCATTGCCGTGGCCCAGCTTCATCCCGGCTATGTACAGACCCGCATGGTGAATTTCGGCGGGCTGATCAGCCCGCAAGAGTCCGCCAAAGGCCTGGCCGAGCGCATTGAAGCGCTCAACATGGAGAATACCGGCTCGTTCTGGCACAGCAACGGCGAGGAACTGCCCTGGTAGCAGACCGATTGAAAGGCGCACTGCGGGGCCGATTGTACTTTTTTGCTACTATGACGGGAACAGGACTTCTTAAGCTTGTATCATCCCCATCGTAGAAACGGAGTCTACACATGCAGCCAAAAGACATCGTGGCGCAATTCATCGGTGATATTCACGCCCAGCGTTTCGATGAGGCCAAGGCCTCGCTGGTAACTGACGGTTTCGAATACGTGGGGCCGAATATGCGCTTCCTTCGCCCGGACGACATGCTGGCCTACCAGTTCGGTATGGCGGCCATCCAGAAAGATCTCATCGTCCGTCAGCTCAGTGCCGACGGCGAGCACGTGTTCGCCATCCTGGACTACCGCACCCACTTTGAACCGATCGGAGACGTGCGGCTGGCGGTCTGGTTCCGGGTGCGGGACGACAAGATCCAGACCGTTGAGACCTTCTACAACGCGGCCGTGGTCGAGAACATGCTGGGCGGCGAACTGCCCACCGCGGAGTCCTGAGCGGGCACTCAGGCACCGGCCTCCCGGTAGCTGACCATGCGCTGTTTCTCCTCATCCCAGAGTGCGTAGCGAAAACAGTCGGCAATGTCGCCCGGGGCCAGGGTAGTCACCAGCGGTGACTGCAGCTCCGGAATGGCCGCCATCACCTCAGGCAGACGGTAGAAAGGAATCCGGACGTTGAGGTGGTGAATGTGGTGGTATCCGATATTGCCGGTAAACCATTGCATCATCTGATTCATCCGCATGTAACTGGAAGATTCCATGGCGCCCCGGTAATAGGTCCAGGCCTCGGGCGAGGCAATCTGCATGCGCCGGAAACTGTGCTGGGCGAAGAACAGATAACATCCCATGGCGGAGGCCAGGGTCATCGGCAGCAGGATGACAAAGAACACCAGGCTGAACCCGCCCACGGCCCAAAGCACCGCGATCAACCCGAAGTGACTGAACAGGGCGACCAGGGAGTCGATGTGCTTGCCGGGCTTCCTGAGCAGGGGCAGGAGCGTGATGTTCAGCCCGAAAACAATGGGATAGCTGAACACCACCACCAGTGGGTTACGGTGGGCGCGGTAGGCGAGGCGCTGCCACAGCGTGGCGTTCCGCCACATGCGGGCGGTAATCAGTGGGAAGGCACCCACGCTGGAGTCCATGATCTGACCGACGTGGCCGTGATGATAGTTGTGGCTGGCAAGCCAGGAACGTGTGGGGGTCAAAGTCAGCGCGCCGTAGGCCCGGAAGAGCCAGCCGGCCAGGGAGGAGTTCCTGAGAATTGCGCCGTGCAGGTAGTCGTGAAAGGTGATGAACGCGCGCACCATCAGCAGCGCGCCCAGCACCGAAAACACAGTGCGAAGTGGCCACCACGGCGTTACCCCGGCAGCGATGAGAGCCGCAAGCATCAACCCGAATGTCGAGCCGACGTACCACCAGCTGGTTGCCGTAGACGCCTCAACGTAAGGTTTGGTGGCTTCCAGCAACGCCCTGCCGACACGGATATCCCTGCTGTGCTCCGGCAAGTCCTCGTCCGATTCCTGGACAGTGTCCTGATCCATGGCCCGTTCCTCCCTGCCTATAAAATTAGATCTATTGGCAGGTAATTTCCAACCATCGGGAGGCCTCGGCTACGAATCCCGGTCAAGTTCCCTCAGCGTCTTCACTGGTTGCTTTGAGCATGGCGCGGATGCGCTCAATATGGAGCTGGGAGTTGGTTGTCCTCTCGGAGAGGGACGACGAAGGCAATTTGCTGCCATTCTGGTTCATGGTAACGAGTAGGTTCTGTCGTTCCTCAAACATTCTGAGCGCGACCCACAGCGTTTCTTCAATTTTGGCGGTTTGTTGCGCAAGCAGAACCGAAGCGGTGAACGCATGCCCGGTATGGCAGCGGTATCGCAGAAGTTCTCCGTCTGCGACTTTCCAGAGCACGCCGCCACAATCCGGACAGTTGTAAGGCACCTGATCACCCAGCGCCTCGACAGAGGGTAAATCACTCAGAACCCGGCGGGCGATCTTCGCCTCAATCAGCAGGTCCTCTGGAATGGGTTTGCTTTCCGGCAGTGCTGCTGTAATCAGTGTCGAAAGCAGCGCTCCTATCCCTGCCACTGGCAAAACGTAATCCGCTCCCACATTGGCAATAACCGATTGCGGCATATCCGGATAAGACGCGTCCTCAGGATCCTGTGCGATGCAGATTCCGCCACAGCGCTTGATCGCCATCATGCCACTGGTGCCATCATCCAGGTAGCCGGTGAGGATAATGCCAATAACCCGGTTGCCGTAGGCCACGGCGGCGGAGCGGAACAAGGGATCAATCGCAGGCCGGGAGCGGTTTTCCCTGGCGCCTTTGGTGATCAGGATCTTGTCCTCCACAAGCAGCATATGTTGATCGGAGGGTGCCAGATAAACAGTGCCACTGTTGAACAGCTGCTGATCCCGGGCATGAACACAGGTAAGACCACCACTCTCAGTCAGCGCTCTGACAAGCGCCTCACCGGTCGTGTCTGCCCCCATGTGGTTGACGATAAAAACCGGAGCCGGAAAATTCGCCGGTAACTGAGCCATCAGCGTTTTCAGCGCCGACATGCCGCCTGCGGATGCCCCAACGACAATGATCCGTGAGCCGCCGTTGTGATTCATCGCCACCTCCGTTCATTGCAGCACGTTGTCGATCTCGCGCTTTATGCGGGTGGTTTCGCGGGCCTGAACCGGGATGATCTTATCGGCAAGCTCCCGGGTAGGGGGGATATCGGTACTCGCCAGCCGCGAGTTGTTCGTGGCGACCGAATGAGGGGGAACCATCGATTTGATGAATTCGTCATCGCCGATAAGCGCCTGGCCTCTGTTCACGAACAGAAAGATGCCGGCAAGCAGCGTGGCGAGAACAATAATTGCAGCCTTGATGACTTGCCCCTGGTACATCGCGGCAAATCGACTCCAGCTCGTTCCCATTACTTTCCTGTGCTGACCCATCCCTGGTCTCCTTGTCAGTCTGACGTTGCTCCTTACGGCAATGAACTCGAAGCTTCCATCAACCTAAAGTATGCCTGTTTCATCTTTGCCGCAAGCACGTTCACGGAGAGTAGCGCAGGCTACTGATCGGGCAGAGCAGGGTCGGGATGATTGATGGCATCCACCACCGCATTGGCCGAACGCACGGCGGATTCCAGCAGCGGCACGCCCTCATAGGCCCAGGACCCGCAGAAAAACACTTTGCGCCCGGGCTGACGGTGCCATTGGTTGAGGGCTTCATGAACCCGTGCGGTGCCGGAGTGGACCACGGCGCGTTCCAGCGGCACCCGCGCCAGCACGGTGCCCGGGTCCGGCTCGAACAGCGGGTTCCAGGTCTGGAACACCGGTGTACTGTTCGCCAGCGTGGGTTCCACTTTGTTGACCCATACTGTAAACATGGGCTTTTCCAGCGCCTCGTCCATCTGGAAGTTCAGCGCGGTCCAGTCCTCCTGTTTCGCGGGCATGAAGCGCGGATCCTGATGAACCCAGAGCTCGCCGGCATCAAACCCGATGTGTTCCAGCATGCTCCGCTCGTCATCAAACTGGCGGTCCTCCAGAAAGCCCAGCTGATTGGCCTGGGTGGCAACAATGACCCGTTCAAACACGCCACCGTCGCCGCGCTGGTTATAGACGTTCACGCCGCCGTCGGTGATCTCGACCTTTGCCACCGGGCTGCCACAATGCAGGGCCAGGTCGCGGGCCAGACCTTCGACCAGCGCCCCGGTGTC
>JAEPMM010000275.1 GCA_017643965.1 Marinobacter sp. | reverse complement strand
GTTCCTTGCGGAAGCTGGCCTGACGAAATTTTCCGGACGCCAGCGTCGGTCAGGTGCCTTTCGGTATCCATTAGCACCAGCGATTTCAGTTGCGACATATCCTTCGGCGTGCAGAACGGGTGCACTCCGTTTTCCCAGAAATCCGGATTCTTGGTGCTTGGCGTGCCGCCGCCGGTGGTTTCCACCTGCTCGCCGATGGTGCTGATATACCACCCCTCCGGCACCCACCCCATTTCCTCCGTTTCCACAAACCGGTCCGGGAACTGCTGGCGGATGTGGTCGGGCAGGGGCTTGCGCTGGTCGCCGAGGGCGGCTCTGGCATCGGCGCGGGCTTGCAGGGCTTCGGGGATGGGGTTGCCGGCGGCCAGGGCGTTGTCGATCACCAGGTCGAAATCCACGAACCAGCTCTTGAACAGAGCCTGGGCCATGGATTCGAGGGTGGTGTTGATTTGGTGGTTTAGGGCGATTTTGTCGTCGAGGGCGCTGAGAATCCCGGCGATCTCTTTCTGAATTTTGATCGGGGGTAGCACCAATGGAACTCGTCTCACTATTTTCTCATTCAGCGATGGCATGGTAGTTCCGGCTGAATGTTGAATCATCCATTGCTGATGATTTTTGGTTAGCAATTGATAGGAGACAAATCGACTGTCGCATGTTTCCGGTAAGCGGACTCTTATGCCATCTGATCCGAGGAACCAACCAGATTGCTCAGCGTTCACCCGGGCAGATCTTTCAACTGCACCTTTTCGGCCAAAAACAAGATCACCCTCGTGGAGTAAATATTCAGGCATTCGAGTTGTCACATCTGGTGCAACTCTGGGCGTACGCTCATGAAGGACGAGTCGTCCGAGCTGTACTTCACCAACAGAAATTACAGGGACTCCATCGCTGGAATACTCTGACGCCTTGAGTTTTGTCCCGAATGGACCAGTTTTTATTCCGCCTCCAAACTGCTCAAGTAATTCACCTAAAGTGGTTTGGGTCCATTCACTCCCCATAACCCAACTCCTCCAGATTCCTCCGAATCACCGCATCCAGCTTCTCCCCCTCAGCCATCTGCCGATACAGGGTTTGGCTCAGCTCGGCCATCTTCACCTCAAACGGCACGCCATCATCCTCAATCTCCGCCGCGCCCACATAACGACCGGGGGTGAGCACAAAGTCATTGGCCTTGATGTCCTCGAGGGTCACGGCTTTGCAGAAGCCGGGTACGTCCTCGTAGTCGCCATCTTTCGCCTCACCGCGCCAGGAATGGTAAGTGCGGGCGATGTGGGCGATGTCGTCGGGGGTGAGTTCCTTGTGTACACGGCTGATCATGCTGCCCATGTTTCGGGCGTCGATGAACAGGGTTTCGCCTTCCCGGTTCCGGTGGTTGCTGTCGCTGTGGCCGGGGATGGTCTGGGCCTTTTTGTTTTTGGTGAGGAACCACAGGCACACGGGGATCTGGGTGGTGTAGAACAACTGGCCGGGCAGGGCGATCATGCAGTCCACCAGATCGTTCTCGATAATCTTCTGGCGGATGGCGCCTTCGCCCTTGGTGTTGGTGGACATGGAGCCGTTGGCCATCACAAACCCGGCGGTACCGTGTTCAGACAGCTTGGCGATCATGTGCAGTATCCAGGCGTAGTTGGCGTTGCCGGTGGGCGGTACCTCGTAGCCGGCCCAGCGGGGGTCGTCGGTGAGCTCGTCCGGGGCGCGCCACTGGTCCATATTGAACGGCGGGTTGGCCAGGATGAAGTCCGCCTTCAGGTCCGGGTGCTGGTCCTTGAAGAAGCTGTCCGCCGGTACGTCGCCCAGGTTGCCCGCAATACCGCGAATGGCGAGGTTCATCTTGGCCAGCTTGTAGGTGGTGGCGGTGTATTCCTGGCCGTAGATGGAGATGTCTTTCTGGTTGCCCTGGTGGCTTTCCACAAACTTGATGGACTGCACGAACATGCCGCCGGAGCCACAGCAGGGGTCGTAGATCTTGCCCTGGAACGGCTCGATCATCTCGGCCAGCAGGTTCACCACACACTTGGGCGTGTAGAACTCGCCGCCGCCCTTGCCTTCGGTGGCGGCGAACTTGCCCAGGAAGTACTCGTACACCCGGCCGACCACGTCCTGTTCGCCGCGTGAGCCATCTGTAGAGAGATCCACCGTGTCGATGTTGTCGATGGAGTCGATCAGCGCTGCCAGTTTGCTGGCGTCGATGCCCAGGCGGGAGAAGTAGTTGTCTGGCAGGGCGCCGCGCAGGGATTTGTTGGTTTTCTCGATGGTGGACAGCGCGCTGTCGATTTTCAGGGCAATGTCGCCCTGTTTGGCGTTCTTCTGGATGAATGCCCAGCGGGCTTCCGGGGGCAGGTAGAACACGTTTTTCATGGTGTAGAAGTCGACCATATCCACATAATCGCCCTGGCCCTCGTCAATCAGCGCCTGTTTGCGCTCCTCGAACTTGTCGCTGACAAATTTCAGAAAGATGAGGCTGAGCACCACATGCTTGTACTCGGAGGATTCCACCGTGCCGCGCAGTTTGTCGGCGGTGTCCCAGAGGGTTTGTTCGAAGCTTTTGGTGGGTTTCTTGTTGGGAACTTTGGCCATAGAGTTACTGCATCCGGTGCCGGCGGTGGATGATGGCATGGTGCCGGTCGTGAGCGGGTTTGGATGGCATTGTTACGGTTTGGCCTGCGGCATTCAAGCGCGGCCTTCTTCAAAGATGCGTTAGCGGCAATGGGTTTGGCTTAATGGCGGGGCAATGCGGATGCCCCGCCGCTGATACGCTGCCGCACGCATTGCCGCGCCGCCGGCAAGGGCATCGATTCCATGGCAAACACCAGCGCCGACCACACCAGAGCCAGCAGCACGGTTTGCGTGGTGACCCCGTCGTCGGCCGGCAGTACCTCTGGATCCCTCAGGATGTCCGCGATCGCCTCTTTCAGCAGCGGATCCGGTGACATCGAAGCGGCCGTGGCCATCAGCAGGTCCTGATCCCCGCCAGGATCGCCTGCCATGGCAGCCTCCAGAAACAGCGTGTTCGCCGCGCGGGCACATTCACTTCGGTAAGTTTCCTGCCGCGTTGCACCGATGATCTGATTCAGCGCATCACACAGCGTCATGCCGATCTCAAGCCCCGAATAATTGACGTCCGACAACCCCGGCCGCCGTGAAGCCGTGCGCAGCTGTTCAACCCGTGCGGAAATCGCGCTGCCGAAGAGGGCGATGCGATCCACCAGCTCAACGCCACTGTCATCGAAGGGTTTGGAAATCAGACTCATCACGGGGCCCTCAAAGCCAATTGATGTTGGTGTGTCGTATTCACTGGTATCTCAGGCAACTAAAGCAGGCACTTTGACCGCGATGAAGAACGATACGAGTAATTCGGCGAACAGTTCTCTGTCGGGCCGCGTCTCCAGCGCGCTCAAAACCCAGTTTATCGCGGATGCGCTGGCGATGCCGGTGCACTGGTATTACAACCCGCTGGATATCGAGCGGGCGTTTCCCGGAGGCATTCAACGGTTTGAGGCCGCCCCGGCGTTTCACCCGTCGTCGATCATGTCGCTGCATTCCACCCGCAGCGGGGGGCGTCATCACGGCCGCACCGGTTCCGGCGATCAGACGCCGGAGGTCGTGGGCGACCTGATTCTGAAGGGCCGGGCACACCACTGGAATGTGCCCAACGTGCATTATCATCACGGCATGGGTCCCGGCGAAAATACGCTGAATGCCCACTGCACCCGCGTGCTGATGCGCTCGCTCGCGGCGTCCGCGGGACGCTACGACCGTGGGGCGTTTGTTTCGGCCTACATCGGGTTTATGACGGCTGACCCGCCCGCGCACCGGGATACCTACGCCGAATCCTACCACCGCGGTTTTTTCGCCAACCTGCAGCGAGGGCTGCCGCCGGAACAGTGCGCGATGGTCACCCACGATACGCCGTCAGTGGGCGGGTTGGTGACTGTTGCCGCTCTGGTGTTCGCCCACAGGCTGGCTGGCACCGCATTGTCCTCCATTCAGGCGGTGTGTCGCGATCATCTGGCATTGACCCATCCGGACGAAAGCCTGATGAGGGTGTGTGACCGCTATGTAAAACTGCTCTGTGGGTTACTGGACGCGCCGGACGACCAGGGGATAACGGCTCTGTTGGCAGAGGCCGGACAGGGAAAGCCCGGTCTCGATGTGGTCAGTCTGGTCAAGCGCAACCTGCCGGATCATCAGGTGGTGGGCCGGCTGTACTCATCGGCCTGTTATATTTCCGATTCCTGGCCGGTGGTGCTGTACCTCGCCTACAAATACCGCGAGGACCCCTGGCTGGCGCTCCGTGTGAACACCAACTTGGGTGGCGACAATGTGCACCGCGGCATGGTGCTCGGTGTGCTGCTGGGACTGCTGAACGACTCGGTGGCCACCAGCTGGTTCGAGCAGCTGGTGGAGCACGAGGCGATTGGCCAGGAAATCGATGCGCTGATCAGCGCGGCAGTCGCTCCCAGATAGTCACTTCGGATAGCGTATGCTGGAACTTGTGCTGCGTCTCCCGAATGACAAAGGGTACTTTTCGGGGCGCACTGACCAATCTGAAGTGGCTGCTGAGGTGTTCTTTCAGGCCGTCCAGGGTGGTGTGATTTTCGCCGTCTTTCTTGAAGCCCCCGATCCACTCGTCTCTGGGGGTATGTTCCTCCAGCCAGGTGTAGGGTGAGGCAATGACCAGCAGGCCGCCGTCGTTGATCCGTTCGTGAATGCTGTCCAGGAATCGTCTGGGTCGGTAAAGCCGGTCAATCAGGTTGGCCGCCAACACCAGATCATAACCGCTGAACTGAGGCTTGAGGTTGCAGGCATCGCCCTGATGGAATTTCACTTTGCTGGCACTGTCTTCCAGCCCGAGTTCACGGAGTGTGCGAGTGTGGTAGCTGACCAGATCACCCTCCTCCGCCAGGGCGTAGCGCACCGCTCCCTGTTCCGCCATCTCGACACCGAGGCG
>JAEPMM010000323.1 GCA_017643965.1 Marinobacter sp. | reverse complement strand
TGATTGATTACGCCGGCAACTCTATGAATCTACATCACCGGGGGGTAGGGGAGCCAAAACCCAACCCGGACAGTGAGCCGGTGCAGGGGTTCTGCCCGGCCTGCGGGTTTGCCAACATCTTCTGGGGTAAAACCGACGATGACGGCCATGTGATTGAGCATTACGGGCGCCGATGTCAGGGGTTGTTGGAGGCTGCGGAAGTCGATAATCCTGCGGTGCAGAACGGGCGGCCGCAACAGTGCGATTACCGTTTCCGGTTCAAGGAGTGCCCCCACTGCGGTGGCGAGAATGACATTGCCGCCCGCAACTGCGACCAGTGCCGCAAAGCGATCATCGACCCGGATGACCAATTGCGAGATGCGCTGAAGCTCAAGGACGCCATGGTGATCCGATGCGCCGGAATATCGCTGGTTGCTGATGGCAATAAGCTGAGGGTCACCTATCACGGTGAAGACGGGGAGGAACTCCGCGAATCGTTTGATTTCGGCAAACCGGCACAGCGCAGCGTTTTCAACAAGCTGTTCGGACGTCGTCTGGCGAATGGCCGGGCTCCGAAGGTGTTCACCGGGGTGGATGAGGTGCTGGAAAACCAGGCCCTGTTGCCGGCACCGGATTTCGTGATTGCCCGCAAGCAAAAACACTACTGGCAGGTGCAGGAGCGGGTGTTTGATTATCAGGGCAGCTATCGTAAGGCGAACGAGGTCTGACGTGGGAGGCCCTCGAAGCAGAGGGCCTGTGCGCTCCGCTGACCGTCTGTGTGGCTGGCAACACGCACGCGCAGCCACACGGGATCAGATCGGGAGCTGAATCATTATCCGAAGGCAGGCTGGTGCGGTTTACTGCCAGCCACCCGCTTCATCCAGGCCATGTCCAGCGGCACCAGCACGTTCAGGGCGAACAGCACCCAGCCCAGGGGCTGCAGGCTTTCCGCAAACACTACCATCAGGGCAAGCGCCAACAGGCTCCAGACAACATCGGCCGCAATCATCACGTTCAGGTACTTCTCCTGCCACCGTTCATTGAAGGCCGTGGCGGCCATATCGACGCACCACAGCAGCATCAATATGCCGACCGCCAGGTAGAAGGTTGCGCCGGGCCCGCCCGCCCATTGGGCGATAGGCTCCGCAGCCAGAATGAGCGCCAACGCCAGGGGCGTGGAGAGAACGACATCGCTCAGGAGGATCTGTTTCACGCTGAATCGACGAACCAGGTTTTTCATGGGATCACCTCTATCGGGTTTCGCTATGGGTTGGACTACGCTACAAAGCTTCTACCCGGGCGGTGATAAGCTCAATTACCTGTGAGGTAATGGTTCAGCCCACCCTAGGCTACGATAATGGCTGAACACTCGGAATTGACAGGAAACCCCATGAGTGCCTTCGGTACGCTGTTCAGAGAAATGCGGCAGGGCAAGCGCCTGAGCCAGATGGATTTTGCCCTTGCGTGCGAGGTGTCCTCAAAGCACATCAGTTTTCTCGAAACCGGCCGCAGCAAACCCAGCA
Organism: Marinobacter sp.; assembly: GCA_017643965.1. Classification (GTDB taxonomy): domain Bacteria; phylum Pseudomonadota; class Gammaproteobacteria; order Pseudomonadales; family Oleiphilaceae; genus Marinobacter. The sequence goes on along the minus strand of JAEPMM010000323.1, from coordinate 2,711 downwards.
AAGGCATGGTTCTGCATCTGGCGCAGATGCTGCAAGCCGACCTGGCCGGAACCAACCGGCTGCTGTCGGCGGCGGGTTACAGCCAGGTCTACTCCGACCAGGATCTGAGCGCGCCCGGCATGGCGATGATCAGAGAGGCGCTTGAGCACCTGTTGCAATCGCACCTGCCGTACCCCGCGGTGGTGTTCGACCACGAGTATTCTCTGGTGACGGCCAACCAGGCCATGCAGGCATTAATGGCAAGAATGGTGGCGCTGGGGGCGCAGTTTCCGGCCCGGCCGAATTTTCTGCTGTCGCTGCTGGATGAGCATGGCATCAAACCCTTCATGGACGATTGGGAGAATTTCGCCTGCCACATGCTGCAGCGTGTCTACCATGAGCACCTTGCCGGCCCCTTTCGGGATCAGCCCAACCGATTACTGGAACAGGCGTTGACGGTGCCCGGAGTACCGCAGAACTGGAAAAGTCACGTGGCGGAGCACCTGGATTACCCGGCGATTCCGTTTACCCTGAATCTCGGGGATCAACGGCTCAGAATCTTTTCCACCATCGCAACCATTGGCACGCCTCTGGATGTGACCGCGCAGAATCTGCGGATCGAGCATTTCTTTCCGATGGATGAAAGCAGCAAGGCGTATTGGCAGGGCTAGTCTTTCGCTGTACCTTTTTGCTACTGGTAATCACTCTTCCATGTTCTCGTTGGGTAGCGCGCAGTGTATAAAAGGTCAGGGAAAGCCGTCAGTCCAGCCCTCGTGTTTTCACTCCTCATGATCATTGCGACCCCCGGAAGCGCAAAGATCTATAAATGGGTAGATGAGAACGGAAAGGTTCACTTCAGCGACCGCCAAGATCATCGCGTTGAGCAGGAAGTGGTCAACGTGAGGCCAACCGCATCGGACTGGACGCGGTTCGATATTAAAGTCGAGGCGGTTGACGTCGAGCTCAGTGACGAGGAAAACCAGAACATTGTTGACGGCGTGAACAATATCTATGAGTTCTTCGACCGCGTAATGTCTTTTGACATGTACCGGACGGTGCCGGTCAACATATTGATTTTGAAAGATTATACGGTTTACCGGAACTACCTGGTTAGCAATGACAGAGGCTTGGGCGTGGCGTCCTACGGTCTGTACATCCCCGCCGAGCATCAAATCGTGGTTTACATGCAGGAAGATCGCGGCCTGACTTTCAGGACGATCAAGCATGAGGTGAGTCACGCGGTTGTTGATACCATCGTCCCCTATGCACCTGCCTGGCTCAATGAAGGGCTTGCCGAGCAGATGGAGATGCTGGAGCGTGACGAATCCGGGTTGTATTTTGAACCGCACCCGGTCAATCGCTGGGTCGTCGCTCAAGCTCTTGATCAGGACCGTTTAACAGACATTGACCAGCTTTTGAAACTGCCCAGTAACAAGTGGCGGCATTCCGAGATACAGGGGCGAGGGAGCCTGCGGGCACAGTCAGGCGAATTTGTGTTTTTCCTGCTGTCCAAACCGACCCGTCGAAACTTTTTGGTGCGGCTAATGCACAACTTCAACCGGGGTGATCGCACACTCTCCTATTATCTGGTGGATGATAATTACCTTGGTGGCCTGACCATGTTGGGTTCGGATTGGCGGCGTTGGCTGCACGCTCAGGGTAACGGCATTATCAGGCTCTAGCCTCTGTTGCTCTTCAATTCCGCGGTGGCATGCATCTCCGGCGTACCTGTCCTATTCTGATGTGACGGAAGACGCTTGCAGTTCCTTGGGCACGAGAATGTAGTCTAGCGATTGCCCTGATCAAACCGCCATAGAGGAACCGGATATGCCTCAGTTTCGATTTTACTACCTGCTTTGTTTTGCTGTTCTTGCGGCTTTGCTCGCGGCCTCTGCGGCCCAGGCTCATCACGGGTGGGCCTGGGCAACGGACGAGGAATTCGAGATCACCGGTGTTATCCAGTCCGCGCGCCTTGGCAACCCCCACGGCGAGCTCACGATTGACGTGGATGGCGAGGAGTGGGTTGTGGAAGTGGGGCAGCCCTGGCGTAACGACCGTGTGGCACTCACTGAGGAGATGTTGAGCCCGGGCCGGGAGATTACGGTGCATGGTCATCGCTCCGCCAAGGAGGGTGAACGGCTGGTCAAGGCGGAACGGGTTGTGATCGATGGCGAGAATTACGATCTGTATCCCGGCCGCGCTTCCTGAGCCCGGGGATGATTGAGCCGGCGCTGGTCTTCCTTGAGGAATTGGCTTTTGTCTCGGCTCTGCGCAGCTCTACCTTCATGTACCCGCTGGTCAACGCCGGGCATATTCTCGGGGTTTCGCTGCTGATCGGGGGCATTGTGCCGCTGGACCTGCGCCTGCTGGGGCTTTGGCGCCGTTATCCGGTGATGATGTTTGTCGCGGTGCTTCGCGTCACCTCGGCAATTGGTTTGGGCTTGGCGGTGGTCTGCGGTGCGCTGTTATTCACCACTGCGGCTGTCGACTACGCCGGGTCGCGGTTGTTCCAGGCGAAGATGGGACTTGTGTTGTTGGGGGTGTCGAACGCGTTGATGCTGGCGCGGGTGCTGAGGCGCCAGACGGTTCAGAATCTCGCGATGGGGGCCTCCATGCCGCTGTCTCTGCAGGCAGGGGCTTTACTGTCTCTGGTGGTGTGGTTCAGCGTGCTGATCCTTGGCAGGCTGTTGGGGTTTTTCTGACCCCGCATTCCGCCCATTGCCCATCAATGC
>JAEPMM010000198.1 GCA_017643965.1 Marinobacter sp. | reverse complement strand
TCCTGCAGGCAGCGGTCCACCAGCGCGTCCAGGACCCGCCGTTTGCGTCCGGAGGCGCCGGGTCTCTGCCGCGCCGCTGCACGAAGGTTGGCGGCCGGGAACAGTACAGCCTGCTGGAAACGGTTCAGGCCGGCGGCGGGCTCGGGGGTTACCGTGGTGGTATCGGCGAGACGAACCACTGCCGGCGTGCGGGTGGTCACCGTCGTGGGCAGTGACCGCGGGGGGGCGTATCGACTCAGCAGCACGGCCATGACCGGCGCCAGTACCAGCGGCAGGGTGATGGGCAGGGTCCACAGCCAGAGCGTGTTCCCCGAGGCAGCGCCGACCGCCAGCAGTGCGCTTCCGGCCAGCAGACCGGGGCCGTGGGCGGCCAGTGCCCTGCGCCAGGAGGTCCGGTCGGTGCGGTTCTGCCCGGCCCACAACACCGGAAGGTTGGCCAGTGCGGTCAGCACAAAGCGGCTGTGGGCCACCATGCGGACGGGGGCCAGCAGCAGCGACACCAGGGTCTCCCCGACAGCGCTGGCCAGCAAACGGTGGTACCCGCCAAAGGCCTTGCCCTGCCCGGCCAGTAACACGTCGCCGATGGCCAGCACGCGCGGTCCGAACAGCATCGACATCGTGCCGGTGATCAGTACCCACGCGGCGACACTGGCCCCGCTGTGGTCAGCATCGCCGAGGGTGGAGACCATCGCTGGCTGCAGGGCTACCACCGCAGAGAGCGTCAGGAACGTCAGCCACAACGGGGAGGCCACATAAGACATTATGCCGGTAAACAGCGCCATGCGGTGGGCAAAGGTCAGCCCGGGTTCGAATAACAGGATCCAGAGATGCTGCAGGTTGCCACGGCACCAGCGGCGGTCGCGCACCAGATCGTCCTCAAGACTCGGTGGGGATTCCTCGAAACTGCCGGCCAGTTCCGGCACCAGCCAGGTGTCGTAGCCGGCCCGCCCGAGGTAGGCGGCCTCGACGAAATCGTGGCTGATCACCGGGCCATGAAACAGCCCCGGGCCCCTCAGCTTGCGCAACCCGCAATGGCCCATGAAGGCTTCGACCCGGAGAATGGCGTTGTGGCCCCAATAGGCCGCCTCGCCCATCTGAATCGCTGCCAGCCCACGGGTATACAGCGGGCCATAGGCGTGGCTGGCAAACTGCTGCAAACGGGCAAACCAGGTGCTTGCCCGCGCCAGCCGAGGAGCGGTCTGCAGTATGCCGGTGCGGGGTGAGTGGTCCATCATCCGCACCAGCCGGGTCAGGCACTGGCCGCTCAGCAGGCTGTCGGCGTCCAGCACTACCAGATAGCGATAGGCCTTGCCCCAGCGTCGCAGGAAGTCCGCCACATTGCCGCTCTTGTAATTGAGATTGACGGTGCGCCGGCGGTAGAAAATACGGTCGCTGCCCAGTTCCCGGCACAGCACCTGCCAATGGGCCTGTTCCGCCAGCCAGACTTCCGGATCCCGGCTGTCCGAGAGAATGTAGAATTCGAAGTGTTGCAGCTGGCCGCTGCGTTCCAGATCCCGGTAGATTGCTTTGAGGCCGTCCAGGGTGCGCTGTACCGGTTCATGATAGATGGGCATGACCACGGCGGTGGCGGCAAGAGGGGTATTGTCAAGCCGGCTGGCGGACAGCCGATGGCAGGGATTGAGCGGGTCGCCGCCGCGCAGGCGCATCACCACCCCGGTCACGGCCGTCCAGAAGCCCACCGCGATCCACAGTTGCAACAGCGCGAACAGACCGATGATGGTCAGGCCCGTCAGCGTGGTGGCGTCCGGCAGAATCTGCGCCAGTAACCCCACGGCCAGCGCGGTCTGAGTGAACACCACCAGCGCGAGCACCGCGCGGCGGCGTATCGCAACCGCGTGCCAGCTGCAGGCATCATCCGCCATGGCGGTAGTAGCCCATGCTGGCCCGTCGCAGCGGCGGCTGGTGCGGCCGCATCGCGGCCTGCTGGAGGGCGCTCCAGTCAAGCGCCAGCGCAAGCGCCAGCGATCGCACCTGGTCGTCGGTCGACACCCGACCGGCGGCAAGCGCTTGCGCGATTACCCGGGCAAGATCCTGACGCTGAGGCTGAGATAACGGCGCAGCGATGGCGTCCAGATACAGCCGTGTTCGATCCAGCAGGGGAAAATCCAGTTCCTTCACCATTGCCTCCGAAGAAAACGGCCCGTGATCGCGGACCGGAAAGCGATGACACAGCAAAACCGGCGAACTGTCATCACAGGGAAACATACGGCGAAGGCGGGGAAGTCAGACCACCCGGTTACTGATCATTAAGATATTGGTCTTTCAGCTTGACGTAATTGGCAGCGGTGTAGCGGAAGAAGGTCAGCTCCTTTTCGGTCAGTGGCCGCGCCTGTTTGCAAGGCGAGCCCACGTACAGGTAGCCGGACTCCAGGGTTTTCCCCGGCGGCACCAGGCAGCCTGCGGCCACGATCACGTCGTCTTCCACCACGGCGCCGTCCATGATGATGCAGCCCATGCCCACCAGCACCCGGCTACCGATGGTGCAGCCGTGCAGCAGCGCCTTGTGGCCCACGGTCACGTCATCGCCGAGCGTCAGCGGGTAGCCCCCGGGGTTGAAATCGCTGGCGTGGGTGATGTGCAGCACCGAACCGTCCTGCACGCTGCAGCGGTGGCCGATGCGGATGTTGTGCATGTCACCACGCACCACCGTCATCGGCCAGATGGAACAGTCATCTCCGGTTCTGACGTCGCCGATGACCACCGCACTGGGGTCAATCCAGGCGCGCTCGCCAAATTGTGGCGTGATACCCTTGTGAGAACGTACATTCGTCATTACATAGTACCTGTGTGGTGTTCTTTTGCTCTGGAGCATGGAGCACCCGGGGGAAGCCTTTCCGAAACACGCTCCTTGCGGCACATCCCTGTGACGCTTGGGCTCCGCCATCCATGGCTCCGCACAGTTTCGGAAAGGCTTCCCCCGGATGCTCCCCCGTCATTGGAGTCACCTGAAACTACCGTAGATTCTGACAGCTGAGAAGGGGACCTATGAATAACCCGCTACTGACCGACGACCTGCTGCCGAAGTTCGACCATGTCCGCACCGAGCACATGGAAACGGCGATTGACCAGATTCTCAGTGAAAACCGCATGAAAATCGCCAGTCTCGCGCAAAATGACGACCCGGACTGGACGACGCTGGCGCAGCCGATGCAGGAGCTGGAAGACAAGCTCAGCAACGCCTGGTCGGTGATTTCGCACCTGAACGGCGTGATGAACAACGATGAGCTGCGCAAGGTCTACAAACGCTGCCTGGAAAAACTCACCGAGTACAGCACCGAGCTGAGCCAGAACGAGGCCCTGTGTAACGCCTATAAGAAACTGGCTGCGCGCGAGGATTTCAGTCAGTTGAGCGAAGCCCAGCGCAAGTCGGTGGAGAACACCCTGCGGGACTTTCATCTGGGCGGGGTGGATCTGCCCGCGGAGCAGAAAAAACAGTATGCGGAACTGTCCCGTGAGCTGGCGGAGTTGTCCAATCGGTTCAGCGACAACGTGCTGGATGCAACCCAGCACTGGTACAAACACATTACCGACGTTGATCAACTGGCCGGCTTGCCGGAGAGCGCGATTGACGGCGCCAAACAGGCCGCCAAACAGAAAGACCTGGATGGCTACGTGATCACCCTGGATTTCCCCAGCTTCTTCCCGGTGATGACCTACGGTGACAACCGCGACCTGCGCCGCGAAGTCTACGAAGCCTTCGTCACCCGTGCCTCCGACATGGGCCCGGACGCCGGTACCTGGGACAACACGCCGGTGATGGCGGAAATCCTCAAGCGTCGCCACGCCCTCGCCCAATTGTTGGGCTTTGACAACTACGCCGAGCGCTCGCTGGCCACCAAAATGGCCCGCAGCACCGACGAAGTGCTGGATTTCCTCAACCAGCTGGCGACCAAGGCCAAGCCACAGGCGGAGAAGGAATTTGCCGAGCTGCAGGCCTTTGCCAAAGACGAGTACGGGGTCAACGATCTGCAGACGTGGGACGTGGGCTACTACAGCGAGAAACTGCGCCAGCAGCGTTACGACATCTCCCCGGAAACCCTGCGCCCCTGGTTCCCGGTGGACAAGGTGGTGCCCGGTCTGTTCCGCGTGGCGGAAAAACTGTTTGATGTCCAGATCGAGGCCAAGCCCGAGGTGGAAACCTGGCACGAGGACGCCACCGCCTATTGCATCAGCCGCAATGGCGAGCCGCTGGCCTGGTTCTACCTCGATCTGTTTGCCCGCCAGGGCAAGCGTGGCGGCGCCTGGATGGCGGATTGCCGGGTACGCTGGCAGAACCTACGCGGCCAGCTGCAGCTGCCCGTGGCGTTCCTGACCTGTAACTTCACCCCGCCGGTCAACGGCAAGCCGTCGCTGCTGACCCACGACGAAGTGACCACCCTGTTCCACGAATTCGGCCACGGCCTTCACCACATGCTGACCCAGGTGGATGTGATTGACGTGTCCGGTATCAACGGCGTGGCCTGGGATGCAGTGGAACTGCCCAGCCAGTTCCTGGAGAACTGGTGCTGGAACCCGGAGTCCCTGGCGCTGATTGCCTCACACCACGAAACCGGGGAACCGCTGCCGGAAGATCTGCTGCAGAAACTGCTGGCGGCCAAGAACTTCCAGTCCGGCATGGCCATGGTGCGCCAGCTGGAGTTCTCCCTGTTCGACTTCCGCCTGCACGCGGAATTCACCAGCGACGCCCCCACCAACCCGCTGGATATGCACCGCATCGTGCGGGAAGACATCGCCGTGGTCCAGGCCCCGGCGTTCAACCGCTTCCCCAACAGCTTCTCCCACATCTTCGCCGGCGGTTACGCGGCGGGGTACTACAGCTACAAGTGGGCAGAAGTGCTGGCAGCGGATGCCTTCTCACTGTTCGAGGAACGCGGCATCTTCGACCCGGAAACCGGCAAGGCCTTCCTGCACAACATCCTCGAGAAAGGCGGATCCCAGGAACCGATGGAACTGTTCAAAGCTTTCCGCGGCCGCGAACCGCAGGTGGATGCGTTGTTGCGGCAGAACGGCATCACCGGGGAGGCTGCTTGATATGGCAAGCCCGAAACGCTTTATCGCCGGCGCCGTGTGCCCCCGCTGCGCGGAGATGGACAAGATCATGATGTTCACCACCGACGATGACGACCAGGTGCGCGAATGCGTGGCCTGCGGTTTCACCGACGCGGTATCGGACGTGGAGCAGCCGGCGGCGCCTGAGCTCGAGACGCGGGTGAACAAGCGCAAGAACGAGGATGACCATACGGTGAAGCAGGTGGTGTTTTTTAAGTCCGGGTCTGAGGATTGAGGCTTGGGGGGTGCCTTGTAGCCTGCTTGTTGGGAGTTTGAGAGGGTCTGGGAACATTCCAAAACGGAGAAACACGGTTTCTTTTAATGTTTTGGAATGTTCCCCCAGACCCTCTCTTTTTTGACCAATCTGATATCGCTTTGCTGCACTGACCCAAGAAACCTTTCTTTGCTTCTCTTTGCTTCTCTTTGCTTCTCTTTGCTTCTCTTTAGTTCTTCTGTTTTTCTTTGCGATCTCATGGGTGTTGAACGTGAGGGTTGGGGGACGAGGGGGCAAAACATTAAAAGAAACCGTGTTTCTCCGTTTTGCCCCCTCGTCCCCCAACCCTCACACCCCACCAACCCGCAGGCTACAAAAGCAGGCAAGCACCAAACTCAAAGCACCACAGCCGCCAACCACCCGAACCCGAGTAACGGCAGGTTGTAGTGCAGGAACGTCGGCACCACCGTGTCCCAGATGTGGTTATGCTGGCCGTCCACGTTCAGGCCAGCCGTTGGCCCGAGGGTGGAATCGGACGCCGGGGAACCGGCATCGCCGAGGGCGCCGGCGGTGCCGACCAGGGCGACGATGGCCAGCGGGCTGAAGCCCATCTGCAGGGCCAGCGGCACGTACAGCGCGGCGATGATGGGGATGGTGGAAAACGACGAGCCGATGCCCATGGTGATCAGCAGGCCCACCACCAGCATCAGCAATGCCGCCATGGCCTTGTTGTCGCCGATGGTGGCCACCGAGCTTTCCACCAGCGTCTTGATCTCGCCGGTTTCCCGCATCACTTCGGCAAAACCGGAGGCGGCGATCATGATGAAGCCGATCATTGCCAGCATCTTCATGCCCTCGGTGAACAGGTCGTCGGCCTCTTTCCATTTGACCACGCCGGACACATTGAACAGCACGAAACCGGCCAGCGCGCCGAGGATCATCGAGCCCAGCCAGAGCTGGACCACGAAGGCGGTAACAATGGCGATCAGGGCCATGACCAGGGTGCGGCTGTTGTACTGCACATCGACCCGTTCGGTTTTTGCCAGCGTGTCCATGTTGTAGTGGCGCTCACCGCGGTAGCTGAAGAACACCGCCACCAACAGGCCACAGAGCATGCCGAGGGCCGGCAGGGCC
>JAEPMM010000243.1 GCA_017643965.1 Marinobacter sp. | reverse complement strand
CGACAGTCGACGCGGGTGGGGGGGCGGTTGCGCCTGCTTCAGGCCACGCTCCGAGGGATGAGGCCGAAGCCGCCCTGATTGCGCTTGGTTACAAGCCTCAGGAGGCCACCAGGGCGATCAGCAAGGTGGCGGAAGAGGGCATGTCATCTGAAAACCTGATCCGTCTGGCGTTGCGCAATATGATTCCTGCGGGATGAATCTGACGTAACTTACGACCTGTCTGGCGCCTAATCTGTATAGAGCGTAACGTGACAGCCACAGAGGCGTTTGTACAATTGGGGCACCTTGATCCCGAAAACACTGTACAGCCATGAAGTTGGGTCTTTTAGTGGGGTTGAGAGCCCGGATAACGCGATGATTGAATCTGATCGACTGATTTCAGCCCAGGGCGGGCAATACGAAGAGGTGCAGGATCGTGCCATCCGGCCAACGCTGTTATCCGAGTACGTCGGTCAGCCCGCGGTGCGCGAACAGATGGATATTTTCATTTCCGCCGCGAGAGGCCGGGAAGAGGCGCTGGATCACGTACTGATTTTCGGGCCGCCGGGTCTGGGCAAGACCACGTTGGCCAACATCATTGCCAACGAGATGGGTGTTGCCATCAAGACAACCTCGGGCCCGGTGCTGGAGAAAGCAGGCGACCTGGCAGCCATGCTGACGAATCTGGAAGAGGGCGATGTACTCTTCATTGACGAGATTCACCGCCTCAGTGCGGCGGTAGAGGAGGTGCTCTATCCGGCGATGGAAGACTACCAGCTCGATATCATGATTGGTGAGGGGCCGGCCGCCCGCTCCATCAAGCTGGATCTGCCGCCGTTCACCCTGGTGGGGGCAACCACGAGGGCGGGGTTGCTGACGTCGCCGTTGAGAGATCGCTTCGGCATTGTCCAGCGTCTGGAGTTTTACAACACGGCCGACCTGACCCACATCATTCTGCGGTCGGCGCGGCTTTCCTCCGTGGCCATCGACGAGGGCGGTGCTTTTGAAATAGCCAGGCGCTCGCGGGGCACACCACGTATTGCCAATCGCCTGCTCCGGCGGGTGCGCGACTACGCCGAAGTGAAAGCTGATGGTCGCATCAGTGACAGCATTGCGGACCAGGCTTTGAACATGCTGAAAGTGGACGACCAGGGTTTTGACCACATGGACCGCCGGTTGCTGCTGGCAATGATCGAGAAATTTGATGGTGGTCCGGTCGGCGTGGAAAGCCTGGCGGCGGCCATCAGCGAGGAGCGAGGCACCATTGAAGACGTGCTGGAACCCTTTCTTATCCAGCAGGGGTTCATGGTACGCACGCCGCGGGGGCGGATGGTGACCTCCAGTGCCTACGAGCATTTTGGCGCGGTGCCGGCACGCTCGGGGAAGGAGGATGTGTTTGACTGAGCAGGACTTCGCCGATCAGTTTCAGCTGCCGGTCAGGGTGTACATCGAAGATACGGATGCCGGAGGCATTGTATTTCATGCCAAGTATCTACACTACATGGAGCGCGCCCGAACGGAATGGGTGCGGGCCAGTGGAGTCGGCCTGCGGGCCGGGCTGGCCGACAACATCAGTTATGTAGTGCAGCGCCTGACGATTCACTATGCCGTGCCGGCGAAGCTGGATGATGAGTTGCTGGTCACCGCCGAGCCGGTGGGTTTCGGGCGGGTGTGGATGGATTTTCGCCAGCGGGTGTTCAGGAAAGCCCAATCGGCAGACGATGCCCTGTTACTGGCGTCCGCCGATGTGCGGGTAGCCTGTGTGGCGTTGGATAGTGGGCGGCCGAGAAGGCTGCCGGACAATATGCGTGAACTGCTGGAACGGGTTCACGACAACCAACTGTAAACCGGAACAAGACAGGAGTAGAAGGTGGAGTCAGAAGTTTCTGTTTGGTATCTCATCGCTAACGCGGGGGTGCTGGTACAGCTGGTCATGCTGTTACTGGTTCTGGCTTCCGTGGTGTCCTGGGCGCTCATTTTTCAGCGTTTTCAGGTTTTCCGTAAGGCCCGACAGGCACAACTCGCGTTCGAGGAACGGTTCTGGTCCGGCATGGATCTGGGGCAGTTGTACCGGGAAGTGAACAGCGATCCCACGCCTTTTTCGGGCATGGAGTCCCTGTTCCGTGCCGGCTTCAAGGAGTTTTCCCGTCTGCGCCAGCAGAGCCGTGATGCGGATGCGGTGATGGAGGGCACGCAGCGGGCCATGCGGGTTGCGTTCTCGCGAGAGCAGGAGCGTCTGGAAGCGTCGCTGCCGTTTCTGGCCACGGTGGGCTCCACCAGCCCATACATCGGGCTGTTCGGAACGGTGTGGGGCATCATGAACTCCTTCCGTGGTCTGGCCCAGGTGCAGCAGGCAACCCTGGCCACTGTGGCACCGGGGATATCCGAAGCGCTGATCGCCACCGCAATGGGCCTGTTTGCGGCGATACCGGCGGTGATTGCCTACAACCGGTTCTCTGCCATGTCGGATGCGTTGCTGAAGAACTATGAGACGTTCGCAGACGAATTCTCAAGCATCCTGCATCGCCGTGTGCACAACAGCGAGCAGTCATCTGCGGCATGACTGCGAGCAGTCAGCGTAGAGCGGCCAGGAGAGAAAAGGCATGAAAGGCATGAAAGGCATGGGAATGATGCCGGCGAACCGCCGGAAGCCAATGTCGGAAATCAACGTGGTGCCCTACATCGACGTGATGCTGGTGCTGCTGATCATTTTTATGGTGACGGCGCCAATGTTGACGCAGGGTGTCAAAGTCGATCTGCCGGAAACCACCTCGGATCCCATCCAGTCTGACAAGGACGTGGAGTCGATCATTGTCTCGGTAGACTCCAACGGTGCCTACTTTCTGGAAGTGGGCGACGAAGACAGCGATCCCATGTCCCTGGGTGAAGTCCGGGCACAGGTGGCAAAAATTCTTTCCGTCGGCAGCGCCAGGGAAGTGCTGGTTCGTGGTGACGAGCACGTCGATTACGGCACAGTGGTTCGGCTGATGGCTGAGTTGCAGGGTGCCGGCGCTACCAGCATCGGCTTGATCACCGAAGCACCATCCACCGAAAACTGAGCATAAAGCGGGCAGGTTTTTGTGACAGGTCAGGATCGTGATGTAACCCGTACCGGGCAGCAACCCTGGAAATCTCCCGTTGCCTTGTCACTGCTTCTGCACGGGCTCATTGTGGTGGTGGCGCTGACCGGCTGGTCCTGGAGCATGCCCAGGGATGAGCCACAGCCACGGAGCATTGCCGCGCGGCTGATTACCCAGCAACAACCAGAGCCAAGCCCGGTGGTTGAAGAGCAGGATCAGCCGGATCGTAACGAAGAGCGGCGGCGTGAGCAGGAAGAGCAGCAGCGTCGGGAAGAAGCTGAGCGTCGGGCGGCAGAAGAAGAGAAGGCCAGGGAAGAGGCACGACGGATAGAACAGGAAAAAGAGCGTAAGCAGCAAGAGGCCGCGGCAGCCCGCAAGCGTGAAGAACAGAAAGCCCGTGAGGAAGAGGCCGCACGCCAGAAGGCCGAGGCTGAGGCAAAGGAGCGCGAACGGCAGCGGGCGGAAGAGGAGAAGCGCCGGCAGGAAGAGGCCCGGCGGGCCGAGGAAGAGCGTCGCAAGCAGGAAGAGGAACGTCGGAAGCGGGAAGAAGCCGAGAAACGCGAGCGCGAAGAACAGGCGCGCCGTGAAGCTGAGCAGAAGCGCAAGGAGGCGGAACGCCGTCTGCGGGAGCAGCAGCTGGAAGCACTGGCGGAAGAGGCGGATCGGGCGCAGGAAGCCGAGGCCCGGCGTCGGCAGGAAGCCGCAGCAGCCAAAGCCCGGGAAGCGCGCATGATGTCGGAGAGTGAAAAGTATCAGGCACTGATCCGCGAGCGGCTGAGCCAGGCCTGGTATCCACCGTCATCTGCCACCGAGGACATGACGGCGAGATTGCAGATCACCTTGCTGCCGACCGGTGAACTGCAGGGCGTCAAACTGGTCAGCAGCAGCGGTAACACAGCCTTTGACAATTCGGCCCTGGGGGCCGTCAAATCGCTCAGTCGTTATCCGATTCCGGATGATCGGGACACGTTTGAACGTTACTTCCGCCAGTTTACAATCGAATTCAACCCACGGCAGTTGCAATAAGGAAAATGGGAAAGCTGATGACGAATCGGACCAGAATACCCGGAAAAACACCCGGCATCTGCTATGCCTGCCAGCTGGTGTGTGCCCTCTTCGTGTGGGCAGTGCTGGGCAGTGGCCCGGCGTCGGCCGAACTCACCATCCGGATCACGGAAGGTGCTGATGCCGCGATTCCTGTTGCGGTGGTGCCCTTTGCCGAGAGCGGTGGCATCCCCTCCGGTGACAAGGTCAGTAGCATCGTTCAGGACGACCTGACCATGAGCGGCGAATTCAACACGCTTGCGCCGGAGAAAATGCTGAGTCTGCCCTCTCAACGGTCCGAGGTGTATTTCCGCGATTGGCGACTGCTGGGGCAGCGTTATGTGTTGGTGGGGCAGCTCAGCCGCAGCGGCGATCGAGTTGAGGCCCGCTACGAGCTGTTCGATGTCAATCGCGAAGAGCGCATTCTGGGGTCGTCGGCCGGTGCCAGCGCCAACAACATGCGCACGCTGGCTCATCACATCAGCGACAAGGTCTATGAGGCCATCACCGGGGTGCCGGGGGCGTTCTCCACCAATCTGGCCTACGTCACCCTGGACCGCGCCAGCGGGGAGCCCCGCTACCGCCTGCAGGTCAGTGACGTGGATGGCAAGCGCGCCCGGGTGCGCCTGGAGAGCAAAGAGCCCATTCTGTCGCCAGCCTGGTCACCGGACGGCGAAAAGCTGGCCTACGTTTCGTTCGAGACCGGGCGCCCTGCGGTGTACATTCACGAACTGGCTTCTGGCAACCGGTCCCGTATTGCCGAGTTTCGCGGGCTCAACTCGGCGCCGGCGTGGTCAGAGGATGGCCGCTCGCTGTTGCTGACGCTGTCCAAAGACGGCAACGCCGAGATTTACCGAATGGACATCGCCAGCAAGAATCTCAAACGCCTGACCAATCACTGGTCCATTGATACCGAGGCAAGCTGGGATCACACCGGCAACGGTTTCTTTTTTACCTCAGACCGGTCCGGCGGCCCGCAGATCTACCACAAGTCCAGTGAGAACGCCGATCCCCGCCGCATCACATTTGGCAGTCGCTACAACGCGCGGCCGCGGCCGGACAACGAAGGTAAATACGTGTATTACGTGCATCAGCGCGACAGGGCGTTTCACATCGCGCGGACGAATCTGAAAAGCGGAGAGGAAACGGTGCTTACCCGCACCGAATCTGACGAATCTCCAAGCGTGGCGCCGAACGGTCGCATGCTGATTTATGCGACCAAGCAGAGTGGAAACAGTGTATTGACCGTTATTTCGGCGGACGGTGGGGCAGCCTATAGCCTGCCGGCTTCCGAGGGCGATGTGAGAGAGCCGGCCTGGTCGCCGATTCTGCGTTAATTCATCTGAAAGCAGTACACCAACAGGAAGGAAATGTTATGAAGATCACAACTCATCAGAAAGCATTTG
>JAEPMM010000067.1 GCA_017643965.1 Marinobacter sp. | reverse complement strand
GGCTGTGAATGCCGCACAACTGGCCCTCGTAGATTTCCTGGCCCGGGTCGAGGAACAGCTTGCCGCGGCTCTTCAGGGTCTCCAGGGAGTAGGTCAAGGCAGTGCCGGTCGCCATGGAAACCAGCACACCATTCTGACGATTGGTGACGTCGCCACCCTTGATCGGGCCGTAATGGCTGAACGTGGAGGTCAGAATACCGGAACCGGAAGTCATGGTCAGGAACGAGTTCCGGAAACCGATCAGGCCACGGGCCGGGATGGTGTATTCCAGACGCATACGTCCCTTGCCATCCGGGATCATGTTGGTCAGATCACCCTTGCGCAGGCCCATCTGCTCCATCAAAGCGCCCTGGTGCTGCTCTTCGATGTCAACGATCACATTTTCGTATGGCTCCTGTTTGACACCGTCGATCTCACGAATGACCACTTCCGGCCGACCGACGGCCAGCTCGAAATTCTCGCGACGCATGTTCTCGATCAGTACCGACAGGTGCAATTCACCGCGGCCAGACACTTTGAACTTGTCCGCGGAGTCACCTTCCTCTACGCGCAGAGCCACATTGTGCAGCAACTCCTTCTCCAGGCGCTCCTTGATGTTGCGACTGGTAACGAACTTGCCTTCCTTGCCGCAGAAGGGCGAATCGTTGACCTGGAACGTCATGGAAACCGTTGGCTCGTCTACCGTCAGCGGCGGCAGGGCCTCAACCGCGCTCTGATCGCAGAGCGTATCGGAGATGTACAGCTCATCGAGGCCGCTGACACAGACGATATCGCCGGCTTGGGCCTCGTCCACTTCAACGCGCTGCAGGCCCGAGTGACCCATGATCTTAAGGATCCGGCCCTGGCGCTTCTTGCCATCAGCGCCAATCGCCGACACCGGCGAGTTGGTCTTGATCTTGCCGCGAGTAATGCGGCCAATGCCAATCACACCCAGGAAGCTGTTGTAGTCCAGCTGGGAGATCTGCATCTGGAACGGGCCATCCAGGTTAACTGCAGGCGCTGGAACGTGATCAACGATGGCCTGGAATACCGCGTCCATGTTGTCGTCGAGTTTTTCGTGGTCCATGCCGGCAATGCCATTGAGGGCACTGGCGTACACAATCGGAAAGTCGAGCTGCTCGTCGGTGGCACCGAGGTTGTCGAACAGATCAAACACCTGATCAACGACCCAGTCCGGGCGGGCGCCCGGGCGGTCAATCTTGTTGACCACAACAATCGGATGAAGGCCGGCATCGAATGCTTTCTGCGTCACGAAGCGGGTTTGCGGCATCGGGCCGTCGATGGAGTCGACCACCAGCAGTACGCAGTCGACCATGCTCATGACCCGCTCTACTTCACCACCGAAATCGGCGTGGCCCGGTGTGTCTACGATGTTGATGTCGTAGCCATTCCATTTCAGTGCAGTATTCTTGGCCAGGATGGTAATGCCACGCTCTTTTTCCTGGTCATTGGAGTCCATCACCCGCTCGCTCTCGAGCTCTTTACGGTCCAGTGTGCCCGACTGACGGAGCAACTGGTCAACCAGGGTGGTTTTACCATGGTCAACGTGGGCAATAATGGCGATATTACGAAGTTTCTCAATCACAAAAATAATCCTGCGGCATGTACGGAGCTTCCCTGCAAGGTATTTCCCGATTTGGCATCCGAAAAGCAGCAGGGTATAAATGAAGCGGCGCGCAGTATATCGAAAACTCGATGTCGTTTATATGAAGAAAAACGCCTATTCGCCCAGTTCGACCCACGCACTCATTTGGGTCATGCTTACGCATGGCGCACCAATATGATGCACCAATGGGGTGCAGAACGACGGCAGTAACCGACCGGCGCGCGCCAAAAATGCCCGAGCTCCTTGCAGTTGCGCTGTTCTGGCGCACATCTTACGAATTGGCAAGGCAATTGCTTAACCCCATGCAGCCGATTTTGAAGGTAAGACGCCGCCGCTTTTGGTAAGCTGCCCCGACCTCAAAACAGATCGGAATTCAGCATCGCTGAGCGATCCGGCACAACGAACACGAAATCACCCGCTCGGCGGGAAACACGATGGAGCATGCACAATGTCCAAGACAGTTGATTTGATCAAAGAACACGAAGTTAAGTGGATCGACCTGCGTTTCACCGACAGCCGCGGCAAAGAGCAGCACGTAACCTTGCCTGCCAGCGAAGTGAACGACGACTTCTTCAGCGACGGCAAGATGTTTGACGGCTCCTCCATTGCCGGCTGGAAAGGCATCAACGAATCCGACATGATCCTGATGCCGGACGACAGCAGCGCCGTTCTGGACCCGTTCACCGAAGAAACCACCCTGAACATCACGTGTGACATCGTTGAGCCTTCCACCATGCAGGGCTACGAGCGTGATCCGCGCTCCGTTGCGCGTCGCGCAGAAGAATACCTGAAGTCCACCGGCATCGCCGATGGCGCCCTGTTCGGTCCCGAGCCGGAGTTCTTCATTTTTGACTCCGTGAAATGGAAAACCGACATGCAGGGTTCCATGTACTCACTGTATTCCGAAGAAGCAGCCTGGGTTTCCGGCGAAGACTTTGACCGCAACAACATCGGTCACCGTCCGGGGGTGAAAGGCGGCTACTTCCCGGTTCCGCCGGTCGACAGCCTGCACGATCTGCGTGGCGCCATGTGTGCGGCCATGGAGTCCATGGGCCTGACCATCGAAGTGCACCACCATGAAGTGGGCACCGCCGGCCAGTGTGAAATCGGCGTTGGCCCGGCCACACTGACCAAGAAAGCTGACGAAGTTCAGATCCTCAAGTACTGCGTGCACAACGTTGCCCACGCCTACGGCAAAACGGCTACCTTCATGCCCAAGCCAGTTGTTGGTGACAACGGCTCCGGCATGCACGTACACATGTCCCTGAACAAAGACGGCAAGAACCTGTTCGCAGGCGACAGCTACGCGGGCCTGAGTGAAATGGCGCTGTACTACATCGGCGGCATCATCAAGCATGCCAAAGCCATCAACGCCTTCACCAACCCGGCCACCAACAGCTACAAGCGTCTGGTACCTGGCTTCGAAGCACCGGTAATGCTGGCGTACTCCGCCCGTAACCGTTCGGCCTCGATCCGTATCCCGTACGTGAACAGCCCGAAAGCGCGTCGTATCGAAGTGCGCTTCCCTGATCCGGCAGCCAACCCGTACCTGGCGTTTGCTACGCTGATGATGGCTGGCCTCGATGGCATCCAGAACAAGATCCACCCTGGCGATGCCATGGACAAGGATCTTTACGACCTGCCGAAGGAAGAAGCGTTGAACATTCCGAAGGTTGCGGAAACCCTGTCCGAAGCCCTGGATTGCCTGGAAGCGGATCACGAGTTCCTGACCCGCGGCGGCGTGTTCACTGAAGACATGATCGCCGGCTACATCGACCTGAAGCGTGGTGAAGTTGAGCGCATCAACATGACCACTCACCCGGTCGAGTTTGAGCTGTACTACTCCTGCTAACGGCCATTGCTGTCGACAGGTAAGGAATGACCCTCGGGTCATTCCGCTAAAAAGCCCCGCTTCGGCGGGGCTTTTTTTGTGAGCTACGACACAGTCACTGTGGCCCTTAACGATATGTAACTCTTTGAACCCGCGAGACCGTTGAAAACCCACTGCCCGCGACTGATAATCGAGTCAAACCCCAATAACAGGTGAGTGGCATGAACATACGGCTAGGAATCTTTGCTGGCATTTTTCTCATCGGTGCCGCCCCGGCCCTCGCGGAGGTCTACCGCAACGTCGACGCCCAGGGCAACGTCACCTTCTCGGATGAGCCGTCAGACGGAGCAGAAGAGGTCAAGGTCAAGCCTGTCACCACCGTCACGCTGCCTAAGCCGGCCGACGTCCAGGAGCCTGAAAGGCTGAGGCGTCAGGTGGAAGAGGAAGGTGCCGCCTACGACAGCGTGCGCATTGTCGCTCCCAATGACGACGAGGCATTCCACAGCGGCAGTGGTGATGTGGCCTTTCGGGTGGCCAGTGAGCCCGCGCTGAAAAGAGGCCATCGCTATGAGGTAACGCTCGATGGCCAGCCGGTCGGCCAGACGGCTTCTGACACCATTACCGTGCGCAACGTGTTTCGTGGCACCCACGATGCCGGCGTCAACATCATCGATGAGAAGGGGGTTCAAGTAAAATCCGGCAAAGCCATCCGCTTCACCATCCATCGCCCCTCCGTCAATAACTGACCCACCAAGACCTGCGCGCACCATATTAGTGCGCGCGCACCATAAAAAAGCCATACTCTGATCACGAACGGGGCGTCCTTTCCGTTACCCGGTGGCAGCCTTTATTAAAACGCACTACGTCATTGCGTCCGTACAGGCTGTCCGGGCCACGTGCCCGTTAAGCGGGCACGCAAACTGAACCGGATTCGGAAACTGGTTCAGTTTTTGCAGAACTGCCTTGCAAGACCGGGAAGTACGCAGCAATGCCCATCGATCGAGACAGCAGCATGGCACTCATACAAACCAAAGCCTCCGGCTACAAGAACATTCTGGATAGCCTGACCACCGCCGTTCTGGTGATCGAGGATGGCCTGCGTATTCAATATCTGAATCCGGCCGCCGAGAGCCTGTTCGAAACCAGCAACACCCGCAGCCAGGGCCTGCCCATCCGGGACATTCTGGTGGATTCCGAAGACGCTTTAACCACGCTGCACGCGGCGGCCGAGAACGGCCATTCCTACACCCGGCGGGAGGCCGAGTTCGTGCTCACCAGCGGCACGCGGCTGACGGTGGACTACTCGGTATCCCCGGTCAGCCTGGACCCCACCGAATTGCTGATCGAGATCCAGCCCCGTGACCGGCTGCTCCGTATCAGCCGCGAGGAAGACATTATTTCACAGCAGGAAACCACCCGCATCCTGGTGCGTGGCATGGCCCATGAGATCAAGAACCCACTGGGAGGCATCCGCGGCGCCGCCCAGTTGCTGGACCGGGAGCTGGATGACGAAGGCCAGCGGGAATACACCCAGGTCATCATCGACGAGGCGGACCGCCTGCGCTCGCTGGTAGACCGCATGCTCGGCCCCAACAAAGCGCTGAAGCTGGCGCCCACCAACGTTCACGAAGTGCTGGAGCGGGTTAAAACCCTGCTGGAAGCCGAAAGCCGCGGGCGGCTCCAGTTCCGCCGGGACTACGACCCCAGCCTGCCGGAGTTCTATGGTGACAAGGAGCAACTGATTCAGGCGTTCCTGAACATTGCCCGAAACGCCATGGAAGCGGCGTTTGAAAACCAGGCCGAACAGACCGGTGACGAACCGCCAACCATTACCTTCCGCACCCGCGCCTTGCGGCAATTTACCATAGGCCACAAGCGCCATCGCCTGGTGTGCCGGGTTGACGTGATCGACAACGGCCCGGGTATCCCGCCGGAGCTGCTGCAAAACATTTTCTACCCGATGATCAGCGGCCGTGCCAGCGGCACCGGCCTGGGCCTTTCGATAACCCAGAGCATCATCGGACAACACCACGGGCTGGTTGAATGCGAGAGCGAGCCCGGCAAAACCGACTTCATCATCTTCCTGCCCCTGGAGGACAACTAATGAGCCAACCGGCAAACGTCTGGATCATAGACGACGATCGCAGTATTCGCTGGGTGCTGGAGCGCGCCCTTAACCAGGCCGGTATGCAACCCCGGGTTTTCGACAGTGGCGAGAGCATCATGATGCGGCTGGAGCACGAGCAGCCCGACGCCATCATCAGCGACATCCGCATGCCCGGAGTGGATGGCATTACCCTGCTCTCCCAGATCGTTGAGGTCCACCCTGACCTGCCGGTCATCATCATGACCGCCCATTCCGATCTGGAAAGCGCAGTCACCAGCTACCAGACCGGTGCTTTCGAGTATCTGCCCAAGCCGTTCGACGTGGACGATGCGGTTGCCCTGGTCAAGCGAGCCGTCGCCCACAGCCATGAGCGACGCGCAACATCCGAACCGCAGGTTGAAAGTACCCAGCGCAACACCGAGATCATCGGTGAAGCCCCGGCCATGCAGGAAGTGTTCAGAGCCATCGGGCGCCTTTCCCATTCCAACATTACGGTATTGATCAACGGCGAGAGTGGCACAGGCAAAGAGCTGGTCGCGCAGGCGCTTCACAACCACAGCCCCCGTGCCAACCATCCGTTTATTGCCCTGAACATGGCGGCTATTCCCAAGGACCTGATCGAATCCGAGCTGTTCGGCCACGAGAAAGGCGCCTTCACCGGCGCCGGCGCGGCGCGCCAGGGGCGTTTCGAGCAGGCCAACGGCGGCACCCTGTTCCTGGACGAAATCGGTGACATGCCCGCCGACACCCAGACCCGGCTGCTACGGGTACTGGCGGATGGCGAGTTCTACCGTGTGGGGGGTACCACGCCCATCAAGGTGGATGTACGCATCATCGCCGCCACGCACCAGGACCTGGAAAAGCTGGTTCAGGCCGGCTCGTTCCGGGAGGACCTGTTTCACCGTCTGAACGTGATCCGGGTGCATCTGCCGAAACTGGCCGAGCGCCGGGAAGACATCCCACGGTTGATGCAGCACTTTTTGAAACGGGCTGCCAAAGAGCTGACCGTGGAACCCAAGATTCTGCGACCGGAAGCGGAAGAGTACCTCACCACCATGCCCTGGCCCGGCAACGTCCGCCAGCTTGAGAACACCTGCCGCTGGCTGACTGTCATGGCCAGCGGACGGGAGATTCACATTGATGACCTGCCGCCGGAACTGCTCCACCAGGCCGAGACGCCGGCCACCGGTCAGACCTGGCAGGAGGGCCTGCGAAACTGGGCCGAACAGGAGCTCAAGCGGGGCCGTAAAAGCATTCTGGATACCGCGGTACCCGAATTCGAAAAGATCATGATTGAAACCGCCCTGAAGCACACCGGGGGCCGGCGGCGGGACGCCTCCATCCTGCTGGGCTGGGGCCGGAACACCCTGACCCGCAAGATCAACGAACTGGGGATGGATCACCCGGAAAACGACGAAGACTGACGAACCACCGGGGTTCGCAGGTTCGGGGCCGGCACGTCGGTAGACAATACCGCTAACGCGTACCGGCCCTTTTTCGTTTCACCGTTTCGGCTACTGTGCTTCCCGCCAGTAGATCACGCGATCATGCCCGCGATAGACACCGAAGGTGGCGGTGGCCGAAGGCGCCTCTACTGTTCCGTCGCCACTCCAGTCATCCTGCAGCCATTCTTCCACTTGCCAGACCAGCGTATCAGTGCCCTGAGTACCGTTGGGCACTAGCTGCAACGGGCCCGCGGTGCCGGCACTGATGGTGCCCGAATCCACGGTCAGCGCATGGTGATTGGCGGTATTGTCAATATCGGCGGTGGTCCAGGCGCTGCACACGTCGCTGTCGTTGAGCTCGAAACCGCCATTCCGGTAAAACTCCGTTCGGAACGGCATCAGCAGCTCACTCACCGTTTCCGGCCCATACACGTTTTCCATCACAAGGCGGCCATAACGGACATCAAACCCCGCCTGCGGCGTGTAATCGTAAGGTGCGGCTTCGGCCTGCACGCCATCGGCATCGCTGATGCCGGACAGCGCAAAGGGCAGATCCGGCACAAACGGGTCGATGCGGGCGGCTGGGCTTTTCAGGTAACGAAAGGCGTCGTCCGCACTGTAATCAAACTGCATCAGTCCGGGCTCCACCGTGGTCAGCGTGCCCGGCTGCTGGCTTACCGTCACCGCCATCGGGTCGCCATCAGAGGTAACGGCTGATGCATCTGCGGTGGGCTCTGCGCGCTCGACATCGGTCTCCGCCAGACGCCGGAACCCGGGGGAGGTGTAGTTCCGCGTTCGGCTGCCCTGCACGGACAAGGGCTCGATCAGCGCCGAAGGCGGCATCAACCAGTCAAAAGACTGACCGGTGTAAGTGAAGCTGCCGGGCTCACACACGGCCGCCAGCTCACCCGGGTCCACACTGACCCGGAAGCGGTCCGGATAGAACCTCCCGATGGGCGCACTTCGGCCCATCGGGAGGTCCCGGCCAAAGTAGGCGCCTTCGGCAGGTGTGGTCACGAAGCGGAAAACCCCCACCTCCGAGTGCTGTGCCGTAATCGAAGCCGAGGCGTCCGGTGCTCTCCCATGGCTGTAACTTGTTGGCGACACGTCGCCGGTTTCACCACCGGCAGGCGCCACCAGCTCGGCACTGACCGGAATGTCCAGTAACCGGAAATTCGGGGTGTTCGGATTGCCCTGACAGAAATTGGTGTCGCCATCGTTTTGCCAGCCGGCTGCGGTCACCAAAAGATCGAACGTTTCGCCCGCGCGCACAAAAATGGGGCAGGATGCGTCGCCCGCTCCACAGACGCCCGCCGAGTTCACGCAGAAGCCCGCGGGAATGCTCACAAAGTCGTCCGCGCCGGGCATGACCAGCCCGGCATCTTCCGTTGCCTCGGAACCTACATAGCGGGCTGTGAGCTGCACAAGCCCGGCGTCCGGGTAAGCGACTTCCATTTCAGCGACGCCGTCCGCGTCAAACGCCAGCTCAATTCCGGTGGGCGCGGCCTCCTCGCCACTGACATTTTCACCATTCACAGACACCGGCCGGCTCACTGCCCGGCCAACAGGGCCGGGATCGACATAATCGGACCAGAACTCCACCGTCTTGGTCTGGTTCCCGAACGCCGGTACACATTGCTTTGACTCATCATCCTGCCGCACGGCCCTCACCTGGATCGGACCGGAGGGCCGGTGGGACATCAGATCAGGGACCTCGAAGGCGAGGCCGGCATCGAAAAACGGCAGCTCACAGTTTTCGGCTGACAGCGAACCGCCCACCTGACACAGGGTAACGGCCTGTGGCCGCGTGGATGGCATTGATCCAACCACATCCAGCACGGCGGTTCCGGGCGTAGTGTTCTGTATGGTCGCCTCGCCAAAACCGTTGACCAGCGACACCACATTGCCGCCCAGCCAACCATTGGCCGGTGACAATGTGACCTGAACCGGATCAGTGAACGGCTCTGAACAATCGGCGTTGGCGCAAGCGCGGATCTGGACCGTCTCGGGCTGGCATGTGAGCGCCACGCCATCGTGAATAATTTCGAAGTGGTCTACCTGTTCGCCCACGGGGTCAGTCACCGAGATAACGATGTTATCCTGACCAAACGTCTGCGATCCTCCGCATATAATAAAACAGTTCCGGTACGAAGATTCGAACCGTATGAGGTAATCACCGGGCTCAGCAAACGTCACCGAGCGGTTGACCGGGGAGCGGTCACACAGTGAATCGGAACTGGTTGATGACTGGACCAGGGCACCGTCAATCAACCAGCGGTCGGTCCAGCGCTGGAACTGGAAAAAACCCGGTGCGGGGCAGTCCTCGCCCCTCACACTCAACGACACGGTTTCGCCGACTTCCACGGCGACCGGCCCAACACTGTCACCATTGGCGGAGAGCTCAACGGGTGCATCGCACAGTCCGGCAAGCAGGCCTTGCTCAACGCCACTGTAATCCGTGTCGAGGCTGCTATTATTGCCGGTGCTTATACCTCCGCCGGCTGCCAACCCGCCGGTTATAAGAGCATTATTCCCCACAACAGTCGAACCGGTGGCATAGAAAAGCCCATTCACCTCAGCTCGGTTACCGAAAGTCAGACTGCCATTGGTCACAAGCAGGAACTGTTCAGGATCACCATCGGCATTGATCTCGATGTTGTTGCCAAAGCTTTGGGATCCGTTGACAAAGATCCTGACCCGGGCACCCTCCGCAACGTTCAACTGGTACCCGTTCCCGAGGTTTGCGCTGCCGTAATAGTAATCACCGGACGGCAGTGTCGTGCCGGACGCCGGCCACGGATTATTCGCCCAGGGAATCCCGCTCAGATCCAGGGTATCGCCGGAGGCCTGCAGGTTACTGTTAATACCGTTCGGCGCACCAAACACGTCTGAGCATTGGGCGGCCCACGCCGGAGACGCTGCCACGAGCAACATCACCACCAGCGCCAACAGGGTTCCGAATAAACGAAGCCGTCTCATCGCACCCGGACCTCCACGACTCTCTCCGCGGCATCCGCGCCGGTGCCGCAGACACCCCGACTGTTGAGCGTGTACAGGGTGTCACCGCCACTACCGGACACATCAGAGGCATCTTCCTCGGTGCAGGTCAATTGCGCGCTGCAGCTGCTGAGAGCCTCTTCGGTAAACGTCAGGGTCCAGGTCGAAGGACAGGCGCGGCCCTCATAAAGGACGTCTGCCACCGCCACCTGAGCACCACTTTCCGCTGCGAAAAATGCTCGCTGGGACTGGATCTGCAGACTGATGGCCTCGCCCGATCCTTGCTGGACCTGAGCCATGCCAAAGACCACCAGTGCCAGCACGGTGATCACAAAGATGGCGATGGGCAGGCCCGCACCCCGCTGTTTCAGGAACACATCATCACGGCACATTGCGGATCTGTACCTCCTGAATTGTGGTGGTGGTTTCTTCACTGCCGGTGTCGTAATCCCGCAGGGTCAGGGTGAATTCGACCACCGCCGCGCGCAGCAGTGAGGGCGGCGTAACGCGAAAATCCACCGCGCCGGCGAGGTTTGCCGACATGACCTCACGACGCCCCGAGGTCGGCGGTACCGGTTGAATGTCATTGCGACCATACCCGGTGTATCGGTACAGGTAACGCCCGCTCTGGCAGACACTGACCGGATCGCCGATCGCAA
The DNA here is from genome assembly GCA_017643965.1 of Marinobacter sp. Lineage (GTDB taxonomy): Bacteria > Pseudomonadota > Gammaproteobacteria > Pseudomonadales > Oleiphilaceae > Marinobacter. The sequence continues at coordinate 877 of JAEPMM010000067.1, read as the reverse complement.
ACAGGCGGCGCTCCGGTGACTGCCGGTTAAAACGGTGTGGTGCCGAGAGCGTCAGAGTATCGCCCGCCACCGCATCCAGCGGCGTTGACACGGGCCCGGGGTTGTTGTCGCCATACAACGCCGCCGTTCCGTCGCCGTACCCGAAGATCACAACCCGACTGCCGGCAGGCGGTGGATCACTGAACGGGACAATGTCGATCTGGTCAAAATCCGGTCCACGGGTGCGCCGGACGTAATTCGTCGCCTCCCGCAACGGCAACCACTCGATACACTGCCCACTCACCCGTACCGACAAAGGAAACGCTTCCCGCAAGGACCGGGACAGCTGCTCACCGATCACCACCGCTTGCATTGCCCGCTGCTGGCGGGCGCTGAGATCAAGAGCTCCACGAGTCGAAAGGCTGACGAACTGCACAGATACAGTGGCGACGATGGCGAGCAGTACGATCACCATGATCAGTTCCACCAGCGTAAATCCCCGGGCGGCACGCATCAGAAATTCACCCGGTAGAGAGTGAAAACAAACACGCTGCCGGCCGGGTCCAGAACGGTGATATCAATCCGTTTGGCATCATTCTCTGGCAACCCCACCTCGCCGCCAGCACAGGCAACATCGACGGATACCCGAAAACCGCCATACGCTGCGCTGTCCAGATCGGAACCGTCGGCCTTGCGGGGTACTTCGTTGTTGATGGCGTCGTAGTCGTCCACATCGTCATAGTCAGCCCGATCGGACTCCTCTGTATTGATCGAGCATCCCAGCGACCGTGGCGTGCCGACCGTGGGTGTACTGTCATCGTACCGACGCGACTGGATCTCATCCGCATACAGCTGGGCGAGAGACACGGCGCGGGTCTGGTTCAGAGGGTCCGCGCTG
>JAEPMM010000395.1 GCA_017643965.1 Marinobacter sp. | reverse complement strand
GTGCTCGTAGCGTGTCCTGAATCGTCTGCCCCGCCTCTCTCCGCCCCCAAAGCCAGCAGGCTGGGAGCGGACTTGGCAGATTAACCTAAAGCAACAGGGTACGAATGTCCCCAAGAAGCTGACTCAGCAGCGACGTGAAACGCGCCGCATCGGCCCCGTTCACTGCCCGGTGATCGTAGGACAGCGACAACGGCAACATCAGCCGCGGCTGGAAATCCTGGCCATCCCAGACTGGCTTCATCGCCGCCTTGGATACCCCGAGAATCGCCACCTCCGGCGTGTTCACAATGGGCGTAAACGCCGTGCCACCGATACCACCGAGACTGGTGATGGTAAAACAGGCACCCTGCATTTCCGCCGGCTTAAGCTGCTTGTCCCGGGCCTTCTGAGCCAGCTCGGCGCTCTCCGCGGCCAGCTCCCACAACCCCTTCTGGTCCACATCGCGAATCACCGGCACCATCAAGCCGTTGGGGGTATCCACCGCAATGCCGATGTGAATGTACTGTTTGCGGACCACTTCCTTGCGGTCCATATCCAGCGACACATTGAACTGTGGCAGTTCTGCCAGCGCCGTGGCACAGGCCTTCAACAGGAACGGAAGCGGTGTCATCTTCACACCTTTCTTCTCGCCAGCCGCTTTCTGCGACTTGCGGAAATCTTCCATATCGCTGATGTCCGCATCCTCGAACTGGGTCACGTGGGGCACGTTCAGCCAGCTGCGCTGCATGTTGTTGGCCGTGGCAAACATCATGCGTGACATGGATTCACGCTCAATCTCACCAAACTGGCTGAAGTCCGGCAGCTTCACGCCGGGAATACCGGCGCCACCGCCACCGGCCACGGTGCTGCCCTGCTGGGTCTGCTGCAGCTGGCTCTTCACGTAGGCCTGCACGTCGTCCTTGAGGATTCGGTTTTTCGGGCCGGAGCCTTTGATACGGGCAAGGTCAGCACCAAACTCGCGGGCCAGTTTGCGAACCGCCGGGCCCGCGTGAACTTTGGTGCCCGGGGCAGGCGGCTCATAGGTTGCCGATGACGGCTCAGGCGTTGGCTTTTCGCTCCTGGCTTCAGACGCGGCTTTGCTTTCAGGTTTGTCGTCACCCGAGGACGTTGCTGAGGCAGAGGATGCGTCCTCTTCGCCACTCGCTTCCGCGCCCTCACCACCGTCTTCCGCAACGGTCATCTCGACCAGATCAAGGCCTTCGGAGATCTTGTCGCCCTCAGACACCAGGATCTTGCCAATCTTGCCGGCATAGGGAGAAGGAATCTCCATGGTGGCCTTGTCGGACTCGACGGTGACCAGCGGATCGTCCGCTTCGATCTCATCGCCCTCGCTGACGTTGATCTCAATCACCGGTACATTGTCGAAACCGTCCATCGAGGGTACCTTGACGGTTTCCTTGCGGGAACCGCCGGATTTTTTCGGCGCCGGCTTTTGCTCTGCTGACTTGTCTTCCGGTTTGTGGTCGGCCTTTTCGTCCTTGCCTGAGCCGGCTTCCTCGCCTGCGCCCTTGTCGTCATCCGAACCACCGGCCTCGCCGCTGGCTTCCATCATGCCAACCACGTCGCCTTCTTTGACCTTGTCACCCACCTTGACGGTGATCCTGATGATTTTGCCGGCGCCCGGCGATGGCAGCTCAACCGATGCCTTGTCGGACTCGACCGTCAGTATCGGATCCTCTTCCTCGACCGAATCCCCCTGGCTGACGAGTATTTCGATAACCTCGACCTCGTCTGCACCGCCAAGATCCGGAACCTTGATTTCCTGTTCACTCATGGCGGTCTCCTTAGCTCAGCACCGGGTTCGTTTTGTTGCGATCGATTCCGTACTTCCGCATGGCTTCGAGAACCACGTCCTTCTTGACCTCACCATCTCTCGACAGCGCCACCAGAGCGGTCACCGCCACGTAGTAGCGATCCACCTCGAAGTGGCTCCGCAGTTTCTCGCGGGTGTCACTGCGGCCGAAGCCGTCGGTGCCCAGGGTCAGGTAGGTCTTGGGGATATAGGCGCGAATCTGCTCAGACAACAGTTTGATGTAGTCGGTGGACGACACCACCGGACCCTGTTGCTTTTCCAGGCACTGGGTGACATACGCCTTCTTCGCGGTGTCATCCGGGTGCAGGCGGTTCCAGCGCTCGATGTGCAGGCCGTCGCGGGCCAGCTCATTGAAGCTGGTAACACTCCACACATCACTGGCTACGCCGAAGTCGTCCTTCAGCAGCTGCGCCGCTGCGCGCACCTCGTTGAGGATGGCACCGGAACCCAGCAACTGAACCCGTGGGGACTTCTTCTTGCCCCCGGTTTCAACGGATTCAATCTGGTACATGCCCTTGATGATGCCCTCTTCCACCCTCTTGTTGTCTTTCGGCATGGCGGGCTGTTCGTAGTTTTCGTTCTCCATGGTCAGGTAGTAGAAAACGTTCTGGTTGTCTTCGAACATTTCCTTGATGCCATGCTGAACCACCACGGCCATCTCATAGCCGTAGGCCGGGTCATAGGCCTTACAGCTGGGAATGGTCTGGGCGAGGATGTGGCTGTGGCCGTCCTGGTGCTGCAGACCTTCACCGTTGAGCGTGGTGCGCCCGGCGGTACCACCGATCAGGAAACCCCGGGCCTGGATATCACCGGCCGCCCAGGCCAGGTCACCCACACGCTGGAAACCGAACATGGAATAGAAGATGTAGAAAGGTATCAGCGGGAAGTTGTTGGTGCTGTAGGACGTGGCTGCGGCCATCCACGCCGCCATGGAGCCATCCTCGTTGATGCCTTCCTCAAGGACCTGCCCCTTCTTGTCTTCCTTGTAGTACATGATCTGTTCACGATCTTCGGGCACGTACTTCTGGCCTTCCGAGGTGTAGATACCCAGCTGGCGGAACATGCCTTCCATACCAAAGGTACGGGCCTCATCCGGTACGATGGGCACGATGCGCTTACCGATACGCTTGTCTTTGGTCAGCGCCGTCAACAGGCGCACAAACGCCATGGTGGTGGAGATCTCACGGCCATTGGAGCCTTCCAGCAGGGCCTTGAACGTGTCCAGCGACGGTGCCTGCAGCGGCTGGCAGTCCTTGCGGCGCTTGGGATAGAAACCGCCCAGTTCCTGCCGGCGCTTATTCATGTAGACGATTTCCGGGCTGTCCGGCGCCGGACGGTAGTAAGGCACGTCTTTGAGCTCTTCATCCTTCAGCGGCACCGCAAACCGGTCACGGAAGGCCTTGAGCTGCTCGATATCGAGCTTCTTCAGGGAGTGCGCGGTGTTCTGGGCTTCGCCAGCGCTGCCAAAGCCATAGCCCTTGATGGTATGG
>JAEPMM010000212.1 GCA_017643965.1 Marinobacter sp. | reverse complement strand
TGATCGGCTGGCCGGTGATGCGCAATGCCCGGCCCAACCCCTCGCACCATGACATCTGCGAACTGGAACGGCTCAACCACAGCCATCGGGTGGTGACCCAGAACGTGGACCGGTTGCATCAGAAAGCCGGTACCCGGGCGGTGACTGATCTCCATGGCCGTGCCGATGAGGTGCTGTGCATGAGTTGTGGTTATCGCTGCCCGCGGGATGACGTGCACGACCGTTGTGCCGATCTCAATCCCGGATTCCGACAGTACACCGCCGATACCGCGCCGGACGGGGATGCGGATCTGGATGTGGATTTCGCCGATTTCCGGCTGGCGGATTGCCCGAAGTGTGGGGGTATTCTGAAGCCGGATGTGGTGTTTTTCGGGGACTTTGTGCCCAAGGAGCGGGTGGTTTCTGCGCTGGATGCCCTCAAGGCCAGCGATGGTCTGCTGGTGATCGGCTCGTCACTGATGGTGTATTCGGGGTTCCGCTTCTGTCGCTACGCCACCGAATGGAACAAACCCATCGCCACGCTCAATCTGGGGCGCACCCGGGCCGATGAGCTGGTGACACTGAAACTGAACGCCCGCATCGGCGAGACCCTCAGGGCCTCGCTCGAGCGGTTGTAACGGGTATTGGGTTCGGGGCGAACCCTCAGGCGAGTTTGAGCTGTTTGCGCCACTTGTGCAGCAGGAATTCGGTGTCGTGCTGCCAGGGGTGGAAGTTCGGCTTGAAGTAGTCCAGGTACTCCGGAATGATCGCGGTGAACATGCCCTTCGGGCCCCACACGCGGTTCAGACCTTTGGCCCAGGAACGCAGGTTCAGCAGCTGCTTGTCTTCGCGCATCAGCTCCACGATAAAGGCGTGGATCGCCACCATGATCAGCGCGGTGATCAGCGCCATGGTGCCCATGCGAATGGCGTAGTCCGCCACGCCCTTGTCGTAGAGCTTCTCATAGGTGTCGAAGGCAACGGCTTTGTGCTCGTTCTCTTCCACGCAGTGCCAGGCCCACAGGGTGCGCATGGACGGATCGATGGTGTTGACCAGATCCTCGCGCTTCAGCAGCTGGGCGGACAGAATGCCGGTAAAGTGCTCCAGGGCCACAGTGGCGGCCAGATGCACGCGCTTGTTGTTCAGCAGCGGCAGGTTCTTCACCGACAGGAAGCCGCGGGTCCAGCCTTCCAGCTTTTTGATGTCAAAACCCTGATTGATCGCGCCTTCGTTGAAGTGACCATGCTCTTTCGCGTGCATGGCTTCCTGACCGATAAAGGCGCCGATGTCCTTCTGCAGTTGCGGATCATTGATCTGGTCGCGTACTGCGCGGACGCTGTCCACGAAGAAACGCTCGCCATCCGGAAACAGCGCAGACAGGGCGTTGAACAGGTGTGTCATGAACGGGTCACTGTCGACCCAGTGCCGTGGCACTTCCTCAAAACCGAAATCCTGGCGGCGTACGGGAAACGATGCGGTAACTGCTGACATGGTGTGACCTCTCTGATCCATTGTTCTATGAGCCTCACTTTACGGGACGCCCGTCCGCTTTGGCCGGTTAGAAAGGGACAGAATGTGGTCACAGCTGTAAAACGGTGTGAAAAGAGGAGAAAAGAGGAAGAAAGAGGAGCAATGGAGTGGGAAGAGGGAATCGGGAGGCGGGGGCCGGGGAGACGGCAAACGCCGCCTCCCTGGCGCCTTACAGCAGGTTGTAGATGAACACCACCGCCACCGCCACCGGGGTAATGAAGCGAACGGTCACCAACCACAGGTTGAACATCGCCGGCGACAGCGACAGCTCGTTTTCCATGGCCTGGCGGGACATCACCCAGCCGGCGAACAGCGCCACCAGCAACCCACCCAGTGGCAGCAGGATATTGGCGGTGAAGAAGTCGAGCAGGTCGAAGATGGTCTTGCCTTCCAGCATCGGGATGAAGCCCAGTGGGGCCACGTCCGCCCACAGGTTCAGGGACAGGATCGAGGCAATGCCGAGCGCCCAGCAGACAATGCCGGCCACCAGGGTGCTGATCGCTCGGTTCATGCCCTTCTGCTCTTCCAGCCATTCCACAATCGGTTCCAGCAGGGAAATCCCCGACGTCCAGGCCGCGAAGATCAGTAACACAAAGAACAGGGTGCCGAACAGGGTGCCCATGGGCATCTGGCCGAACGCCAGGGGCAGGGTCTGGAAGATCAGACCGGGGCCGGCGCCCGGCTCCAGGCCATTGGCAAACACAATCGGGAAGATGGCCAGGCCCGCCAGCAGCGCCACGCCGGTGTCGATGACGGACACCGTGATCGAGGTTTTGGCGATGGAGATGTTTTTCGGCAGGTAGGAGCCGTACGCCATCATCACCGCCATACCGAGGCTCAGGGTGAAGAAGGCGTGGCCCAGCGCCACCAGAATGCCCGAGGTGGTGAGTTTGGAAAAGTCCGGCTGGAACAGGAACGCCGCAGCCTGGCCAAAGTGGCCGGTGGTCATGGCGTAGCCCACCACCACCAGCAACAACACGAACAGGGCCGGCATCAGGATGCTGACTGCCCGCTCCAGACCCGCGCGCACGCCACGTGCAACCACCACCATGACCATCGCCATGAACAGGGTATGCCAGGCCAGCAGGGTAGTGGGGTTGCTGAGCAGCCCGGAGAAAATGGCACCCACCGCGTCGGCAGACTGGCCGGCGAGCTGGCCGCTGGCCGTGGTGCCCACATAGGAAATGGCCCAGCCGCCGATGACCGAATAGAACGAAAGAATCAGAAAGCCCGCCAGAACGCCGACGGCGCCTACCAGTTTCCAGGCCGGTTTCAGCCGGTCGCGCTCGGTAATCAGGCGCAGACTGTTGACCGGGCTGCGTCCGCCGCGCCGGCCGATCATGACTTCTGCCATCATGATGGGGATGCCGACAATGGCGATGCAGAGCAGGTACACCAGTACAAAGGCGCCGCCGCCGTTTTCGCCGGTAACGTAGGGGAACTTCCAGATATTACCGAGACCAACGGCGGAACCGGTGGCAGCAAGGATAAAGGCGAGGCGCGACGACCAGAGGCCGCGTCTGGCGTTGGCGCCTTCCAGCGCCCCCGGATAGGTGGCCGAACCTGATGAAGTGACAGACATGACGATCTCCTGCGGTACTTGTTTTTGTCAGGGATTAAAAAGAGGAGCTGCAGAAGCCTGCAGCTCCCAAGGGGGATGCACCGGTGTCAGGTTACCCGGTGCAAGCCAACCGCTCAGGCGCCAGCCCGGCACCCGCGGTATGCTTGTGGAACCGCTCTTCCGCCAATTCGTTGGCGATGGCCCCGGTGGGGCGGCCTGAACGGCTGGAACGGTTGAAAATTTCGGTCAGGGTGTCACCGATGGTGTCCACATGAGCGCGCACGGTGCCCGGCGTGGCGCCGGTGCGCTCATAGAACACATCGATGATACCGCCGGCATTGATGGCGAAGTCCGGGGCATAGAGAATGCCCCGATCGCGCAGCATGACGTCGTGTTCCGGGCGCGCCAGCAGGTTGTTGGCAGCGCCGGCAACGATCGGAGCTCGCAGTTGCGGGATGCTGTCGTCGTTCAGCACCGCGCCCATGGCACAGGGGGCCACCACATCCACCGGCAGGAACAGGATGTCCTCCGCCGATGCCGGCCTGGCACCCAGCTGATCCACTGCCCGCTGCATGTTGTCCTCGTGGATGTCGTAGACCCACAGCTCCGCGCCCGCTTCTTTCAGGTGTCTGGCGAGCCGGAAACCGACATTGCCAATGCCCTGAATGGCGACTTTCAGACCACGGAGATCGCTACGATCCAGCTTGTGTTTCACTGCGGCTTGCAGGCCGATGAACGTGCCATAGGCCGTGGCCGGCGACGGGTCGCCGTTGCTGGGGTTGCCGTCAAAGCCGGTGCGGTCGGCAATGCCGGCCACGTGGCGGGTGTGGCGGCCCATCACCTTGAGGTCCGGTACGCTGGTGCCCGAGTCCTCCGCGGCAATGTACCGGCCGCCCAGGCTTTCCAGATGGCGGCCCATGGCTTCCATGAGTGCCTCGGTTTTGTCTTTGCGGGGATCGCCAATGATCACCGACTTGCCACCGCCCAGATCCAGGTTGGCCAGGGCAGACTTGTAGGTCATGCCCCGGGACAGCCGCAGCACATCGCGCAGGGCTTCTTCGTCGGTGGCGTAGGGGAACATGCGGCATCCGCCCAGGGCCGGGCCGCGGGAAGTGTTGTGGATGGCCACAATGGCTTTCAGTCCGGTTTCCGGGTCACAGAAAAAGGACAGGTGTTCGTGGTTGTCGAACTCAGGATGGCTGAATACGTTCATGGCGTTTTGCCTCTCGTCCATGGCCACCGCTGCCCTTGTGAGGTCTGCGGCGGCGTCTTGATGGAGCGGACAGCCGGCCCGGCCTCAGGGTAGAGGTGCCGGCCGCCCTGTTTACAGTTTAGACCGCCGCGTTGGCGATTTGCTGATGTTCCCGTGCCTGCGGGTTGAGCTCGGCCCGCCACTGGTTGCGTTCCTTGCGGGCGGCCTGGTAAGCGTGCTCCTTCACCGGGCCGTAACCGCGAATTTTCGCCGGCAGGCTGGCCAGGTTGCGGGCGGCCACGGCGTGATCCGCGCTCAGATGCCGGAGCAGGAAGGCTACGTCGGCCTCGTATTCCCGGATGATCCTGCGTTCCAGCCGGCGGTCGGCGGTGTAGCCGAACGGATCCAGCGGGGTGCCCCGCAGGCCGCGGGCTTTCGCCAGCAGCGCGAACACGGTTTCCATCCAGGGGCCAAACTTGATTTTCTTCGGCCGTTCACCGTTCTTGCCACGGCTCAGCAGCGGGGGTGCCAGATTGAATTCCAGCTCCACTTCGCCTTCGAACTCCTCCGTAAGTTGCTTGCGCAGGCTGCCATTGCTGAACAGGCGGGCCACTTCGTACTCGTCCTTGTACGCAAGCACCTTCGCGTAGTTCTCGGCAATGGCGCGTAACAGCATCGGGTCGCGGCCGAGCCTGGCGGAAATGGCTTTCTCGGCAGCGCGTACCAGTTTCTCGTAGCGCCGCGCCAGTGCGGCGCTTTGATAGTCGGTCAGGTGCGCCTTGTTGCGTTCGATTAACTGATCGGTGGTTTCCATCACCTGAACCGTCTGGGCACCGGACGTTTTCGATGCCGGGAACGCCAGCGCCCGGACCTTTTCCAGATCATGGGCAGCGCGGCGGCCCCACAGGAAGGCCTGCTTGTTTTTCTCGACGGACACGTTATTGAGCTCGATCGCGCGTTCGATGGAGTGCGCACTCAGCGGCAGCAGGCCCTGCTGATAGGCGAAGCCCACAGTAAACAGGTTTACCGCCATGCCATCGGCCATCAGCGCCCTGGCCAGACCCCCGGCATCGAGGAACCAGCTGCCGTCGGCGCGGCAGGCTTCCCGCACACTCTGCTCCATGGCTTCGCCGGGGAACTGGATATCCGGGTCGCGGGTGAACGCTGCGGGCATCGCCGGCTCGGCATTGACCACTGCGCGGGAGAAACGGGTGTCCAGTTTCGCCAGGGCGTCGTCGGTGGCCGCCACCATCAGGTCAAACGCCAGCATCAGGTCCGCTTCGCCGGCGGGAATGCGCACCGCATGAATGTTGTCCTGGCGGTGGCTGATGCGGATGTGGCTGACCACGGCGCCGAACTTCTGCGCCAGGCCGGTCTGATCCAGCACCGACACCCCTTTGCCTTCGATGTGAGCCGCCATGCCCAGCAGCGCGCTGACGGTTACCACCCCGGTGCCACCCACACCGGTGAGCAGAATGCCGTAGGGGTCGTTGCCGGACACCGGCGTTGGCTCGGGCAGGGCAGGGAAATCGACGTCGGCGCTGACGCCGGCAGGCTTCTTCAGCTTGCCGCCCTTGACGGTGACAAAGCTGGGGCAGAAGCCACGCACGCAGGAGAAATCCTTGTTGCAGCCGGACTGATCGATGGTGCGCTTGCGGCCGGCGTCGGTTTCCTTGGGCAGGATCGACAGGCAGTTGGACTGGATGCCGCAGTCGCCACAGCCCTCGCACACGTCGGAGTGAATCATCACCCGCTGGTCGGGATCGGCCAGGGTGCCGCGTTTACGGCGACGGCGTTTTTCGGCGGCGCAGGTCTGATCGTAGATGATCACCGAGCAGCCTTCGCGCTCGCGCAGTTCCCGCTGAACCGCGTCAAGGTCGTCGCGGTC
>JAEPMM010000307.1 GCA_017643965.1 Marinobacter sp. | reverse complement strand
TGGCGTTGCAGGGCCTCAAGCCGTTCATTCAGGCGCGGATCGCCCACATGGGCTGTGACCTCGGCAACGCTGTCAAACGGATGGTCGATACCACTGCGGTGGGAAAAATGCCGGTTCGCCCACTGCGGCAGCAGCCTGAGGGTGTCCGAGGATCCGGCGTTGGCCGCTTTGCATAGCTGTTCGAACAGGATTTTTTCGCTTTCGTCTGTGGCCACCGGCTGGCCTCGCTGCCCCGCATCTTTTCTGCCCCTTGCGCGCCACCACAAGCCCGCTGTCGCCAGCCAGGCCACGGCCAGAATCAAGCTGAGCCACGGCCAGAAACCGGAATCCTCCGGCATGGCCGGGGCAGCTTGCTCGACGGTGTCGGCGCCTGTGTCGGGCTTTTCGTCCTGGCGGGGTGACGGCGCCGGTGCCTGCCCCGGTGGCGCTTCCACAGCAAGGGTTCGGGCAGGAATCACGGCAAATTTTTCCTCGTCCGCCTCGGTATCCCACCAGGCAATGCGTATCTCCGGCACAATCAGGTTGCCCGGCTGCACCGGCACCATGGCCGTGGTCTGGGTCAGACTGGACGTGAGGCCGTCGCCGGTGGCGTCGGTGTTACGTTCGGGGGTTTCCGGATAGGTGCGAATGCCGGGTACGTCCATTCCGGTAAACGGTGGCAGCGTTTCGGCGGGCAATCCCTCCGCCTTCAGTGCCAGCGTGCGGGTCAGATTCTGGCCGGTGCTCAGGGTCTGGTTTTCAGGCAGCCCGGACTCTGTCAGTTCCAGGCTGCGCGCCGGCAGCCAGGTATCTCCGCTGAAACTGTCCGGTATGGCCTTCACCGGGATATCGAACAGGTTTTCGCTGTCACGCAGGAACTTCAGTTGGCCGTCAGGGGTGCGTGCCCGCCCTTCGAAACGGATGGTGTTGAGGCTGAATTCCCCGGGCTGCTGGGGATAGATCGCGTAACGCCGCTCCACCACGCGGAAACGTGCGCCGTCGCGGTAGCGGCTGTACTCCCGTTGTTTGCCCAGAGTTTCAATGATCGCGTCCGGGTGCTCGGGTTCGGACAACTCGCCACGGATCAGATTGCCGCTGAAAAACAGCTTGATGGTCAGTACCAGCTGCTCCTGAACGTACACTTCGTCCTTGTCAGTGGACAGCTCAATGAAGCTGTCCCGCGGTTCGTCGCTGTCCTGCTGCGGAGGACTTCCACTCATCACATTGATATCAACCGGTTCTGATTGCGCATCCTGGAAGGTCAGGGCCGGGATGGTCAGCTTGCCGGTGGTTTTTGGTGCCAGCTCGAAAGTCCAGGTGATTTCGCCCACCATTTCATTGTTGACGGTGCGGATGCTGTAGCGCTGGTTGCGCCCGACAATGTCGAAGTCTTCCTCGACTTTTTCAATGTCCGGTGACGGTAGGCTGGAGATGTCCAGATCGAACAGATTACCGAGGTTGATGTCGATCTTCATGCTGCCCCGCACATTGAGCGTCAGCACCTCACCCTCGTAGAGGTTTTTTCTGTCCGGCTCCACTGTGAGCTTATTGTCAGCCCAGGCGGGCCACGCCAGGCAGAACAGTATGGCGGTCAGGAAGAAGGGGGTCGCAAGCCGCTTTACCATGGGGTATCACCCTCGTCGGATTGAGTATCTCGTTGCTGGTACTGCTGCAGGAATTTCCGCCGTAACAGGCCGCCCGGATCGTCCGGAATCCGCCTCAGCCACTGCTCCTGGCCCTGGGTTAGGGGTGCTTCGGTCAATTCTGCCGGCGCTTGTTGATGTTGGCTATTGGCGTCATCGCCGGTGGCAGACTCCTCGGCGTCAGAGGGCTGCTGCGGTGGCTCATTGGCATTCTCCTGGCCGGACTGTTCACCACTCTGGCTATTCTGCTGCTCGCCGGTTTCGTCGCCGATTTCCTGTCCACTCTCCTGGCCACTCTGGGCGCCCTGCTGGCTGTCGGGGTCCTGTTCACCGCTGTTGCTGTCACTGCTTTGTTGATTCTGGTCGCTGTCGCTGCCGTTGTCGTCGTTGTTCTGATTGTCCTGGTCGCTGTCTCCGGATTGGTTTTCGGACTGTTGCTGGTTCAGCAGTTGCTCGACCAGATCCCGGTTGACGCGGGCATCTTTCATCTCGGGTTCCGCTTCCAGCGCTTCGTCATAGGCCTTGATGGCTTCCTCCAGTTTGCCGGCGCGGGCCAGGGCGTTGCCGCGATTGTAATCGGCCCGCGGCGTCGCGGCGCGGCCAAACGATTCGGCCGCGGCTTCGTAATCCTGATTCCGGTACTGTGCGCTGCCGCGCCATTCCGGGCTCTCCAGTTCCGTGGCGGCGCTCGCCGGGTCCTCGGCGATCAGCGCCGGTGCCCGTTGGTCTTCGCGCGCCCAGAGCTCCGCCCAGCTCAGTGCCATGGCCGGCCTCGGTGCCAGAGGCAGAAGAGTAAACAGCATCAGGGCAAGGGCGCCTTTACGCCATCCGATCAGGATTAGCGGCAGCGCCAACCACAGCAGCCAGTAACCGTCGTCCTGAAAACGATTGACGGTGAGATCCCGCTCGCTGTCCTGCCACTCAGTGGCGTCCTCGGACCGCAGTCGCAGATTGCTGATGTCGGTGTTGTCGATGGTGAGGCGCTGGCTGCGCCCGCCGTTGCGGCTGGCCAGTTGCTGCAATGCCGACGGGCTGGCCTTGGCCATAACGATGTTGCCGTTTTCGCGGATAAAGCCCTGTTTGGGTAACGGAATGGGGCCGCCTTCCGCGGTACCGACGATCAGGGTGCTCAAGGGGAACGACCTGTCTTTCAGGGTTTCGGTAATGCGATCCTGGTAGCGATCGCTGACATTGTCGGTCAACAGCAGCAGCTTGCCGTTCCCGGGGGCGCCCTGTTCCAACAATTCCAGACCCCGCGCAACGCCGAGATCGGCGCGGTTTCCGGGCGCCGGCATGATCATCGGGTCGAGTACATCCAGCAAACCGATGATGGTGTTGCGGTCGTCTGTCAGCGGGCTGACAGCGTGGGCGTCGGCCGCATACACCACCAGCGCGGTGAGGCTGCCCTCGCGCTGATCGAGAATGTCGCGGATCTTGCGTTTGGCGAGGGTAAGGCGATCGGGCTCCACATCCGTGGCCAGCATCGACAACGACAGATCCAGCACCACCACCAGACTGTCATTCTGCTGCTGCAGCGGCGTTGGCACCTGCCGCCAGGCCGGGCCTGCCAGTGAGATCGACAGAACCAGCAGCGCTGCCGCTGACGCCAGCAGGGGCGAACGGCTGTGCCCACCGGACTGGCCGTGGCGGGTGATGACCGGGCGCAGCAGCGGATCCGGGATAATCCGTGCCCAGCCACTGTCGCTCTGGCGGGCTTTGCGGAACACCAGGGGCAGTAACGGAATGGCTAGCAGGAGCAACAGCCACAGCGGGCGCAGAAAGTGGAAGTCAGCCATGGCGCGGCCCCCGTTGTTCCCGCTGACGCTGGTTGTCAGGGCTTTTTACCCCCGCCGCCAGCGCCAGTTTGAGAGCCTGCAACAACAGCCAGAGCAGGACCGCCGCGGCAGCCGGCCAGACAAACAGGTCCGTTACCGGGCGGTAACGCTTGCCATCAAGCTCTATGGGTTCGAGTTGATCAATGCTCTGGTAGATCATCTCCAGTTCCGGCAGGCTGCGTGCGCGGAAGTATTCGCCGCCGGTCTGCTCTGCCATGCGTTCCAGCAGGGCCTCATCGAGATCCCGAGACGGGTTCACCTGCCGGGAGCCCAGCAAACCGCGCTGGATTATGGATTCGGCGCCAATGCCGATGGTGTAGATGCGTACACCGGTTGCCTTGGCAATCTCGGTGGCCTTGTCGGGGGTGATCTCACCGGCGGTATTGGCGCCATCGGTCAGCAGGATCACCACGCGCTGTTCCTGGGGACGATCGCGCAGACGTTTGACTGCAAGTCCGATGGCATCGCCGATGGCGGTGGCGCGACCGGCCATGCCGATGCCGGATTCATTCAGCAGTGTGCGCACGGTGGCCAGATCAAAGGTCAGCGGCGCCTGAATATACGGTTCGGTGCCGAACAGCAGGAGACCCAGGCGATCTCCCTCACGACGCCGGATAAAGTCGTCCACCACCCGTTTCACCGCCTGCAGGCGGTTGATGCCGCGGCCTTGAATGATCATGTCTTGTTCATCCATGCTGGGTGAAATATCCACCGCCAGTAGCAGATCACGGCCGCTGACCGGCATTTGCACCGGCTCACCCACGTGTTGGGGGCGGGCTGCTGCTACCACCAGCAACAGCCAGGCCAGCAGCAGAATCAGCGCCTGCCACCAGATCAAGCGGCTGCCGCTGCGGCTGACCCCGGGGAGATCCGACAGCCAGTGCCCGACGGGCAGCACCGGTGCATCGACCGATTGCCCTGCACGCCGGCCCAGGCGGACCAACAATGGCGACAGCGCCAGCAGCAACACCCAGGG
>JAEPMM010000461.1 GCA_017643965.1 Marinobacter sp. | reverse complement strand
TGAGTCAAGAAAAGCCCAATGGCGGATCAGGCCATCCGCCGGCTACATAACGACGTCCTTAACAACAAGGCCACGCCGAACCTATGAAAACCAGAGACAAAATTCTGTTATCCAGCCTGGAGCTCTTCAACGAGCGCGGTGAGCGGAACGTCACCACCAATCACATCGCCGAGCACCTGGCTATTTCTCCGGGCAATCTCTATTACCACTTCCGTAACAAGTCGGACATCATCTACGAGATTTTCCTGGAATATGAAAAGCTGGTGGATTTCTACCTGGATATTCCCGAAGACCGGCCACTCACCCTGGAGGACATGACGTTCTATCTGGAATCGGTGTTTGATGGTTTGTGGAGTTACCGGTTTTTTCACCGGGATCTGGAGTATCTGCTGGATGGTGATCGTCGATTGCGGCAGGACTATCGGGAGTTTACCAACCGCTGCCTGGATGCCATCAGCCGCATTTTCGAGAAACTGGCGGAGGCCGGCATCATCGAGCCACAGCCCGACGAATTACGGGCCGCCATGTCGCTGAATGTCTGGCTGGTCATCACCAACTGGATGGCATTCCTGAAAACCGCGCACGCCGGGGAGGAGTCCGCCACGCTGACCCTGACCGAGCTCAAACAGGGCATTTATCAGGTGCTGACGCTGGAAGTGCCTTACCTGACGCCCGCTTACCGTGAGCGGGTCCTGGCCCTGCGGGAGCGGTACCGTCCGCAACTGCCGGAGACGGCGGTTGTGGCTCAGGCGCAGACCGCCGACGCGGGTCTGGTTAAAAATTAAGCAGCACCGGGAACTTTTCAAATGGCCGGGTGTCTCACTACTGACGCTGGGGATCCGGACATCCCTGGCGTCATCCTGAGTGAGTTCTCAGGTTTTAGCACGTCGCAAACCCTGACGTTTCGCCGGCTTGTCTGATGGCAAGCCGGTTTTTTATGGGTTACTCCACCACCGGCGACGTATCCTCGCCCTCCAGCCATGCGTTCAGCGCATCACGACACTCATCAACGCCGCGCTTGGACGTAGCCGAGAACATGATCAGGTGGTGCACGCAGGTGAAGGCTTTCAGTTTGTTGGCAATCCCCATCATCGCGGTTTTGGCCTGACCAAACTTCAGTTTGTCGGCCTTGGTGGCAAGAATCATCAGCGGCAGGTTGTTATGCTCGCACCATTCCACCATCATTTGGTCGAAATCGGTCAGCGGGTGGCGGATGTCCATCACCAGCACCAGACCGCGCAGGCAGCGGCGATCATTGAGGTAATGCCCCAGGTGTTTCTGCCAGTCGTCTTTCATGTCCCGGGAGACCTTGGCGTAGCCGTAGCCGGGCAGGTCCACCAGGCGACAATGCTCCCGGTTCAGCGTGAAGAAGTTGATCAGCCGGGTACGACCGGGGGTTTTACTGGTTCTTGCCAGCTTGCCGTGGGCGGTGATGGAATTAATGGCGCTGGACTTACCGGCGTTGGAGCGCCCGGCGAATGCCACCTCGGCACCGGTGTCTGGCGGGCACTCCTCCAGTTTGGAGGCGCTGATCAGAAAACGGGCGCTGTTGAACGAGATGGGCTTCGGGGTCAGGTCGGATGACACGGCGGTTGGATTTCCTATTGGATTTCAGTTATCAGGGATTAATGTATAATGCTACACCAATTCCGGGCAGCACGCTGAGCGTTGCTGCTGAACAGCCCCGGTTTTGTGCCTGTCTGGGCCAGTGCCTGCCGGCTGCATAACGAAGAATACTTTGGATGAGAGAAGCGGAGCGAGCATGAAAAAACTGATCGCAGGAGTTGTTCTCGGCGTTGGCCTCACAGCGATGGCGCACGGGGCGGGAGATCCTGAAGCAGGCGAAGCGAATGCAGCGGTGTGCGCAAGCTGTCACGGCGAAGGCGGTGGCAAGCCCATCATGGGCGCCTACCCGAAACTGACCGGGCTGGGTGAAAAGTACCTGTACCAGCAACTGGCCGCCATCAAGGGCGGCGACCGTCAGATCGCCGAAATGACCGGTATCCTGGATGATATGTCGGACGACGACCTGCAGGACCTGGCAGCCTACTACAATGAGCAGGACATGAACGTGCAGCAGGCCGATCCGGATCTGGTTGACGCCGGTCAGGCGCTGTACCGCGGCGGCAACATGGCGTCGGGCGTTCCTGCCTGTTCCG
>JAEPMM010000070.1 GCA_017643965.1 Marinobacter sp. | reverse complement strand
GGTGACGCCCGTCACCGTTGCGATTGACGCCATGAGCGGCGACCGCGGAGCAGCTGTTGTTGTTGCCGCGGCACTGGATGCGGTCCGTGAAAACGAAGCCTTGAGTCTCATTCTGGTTGGAATCCGGAGCGAGCTCGAGGCTTTGTTGCATCCGGGCCATGCCCGAATCCGCATTGCCGAAGCGGCGGATGTGGTACGGATGAACGAACGGCCCTCCCACGCCCTGCGGCACAAGCGCAACTCCTCCATGGCGGTGGCGCTCGGACTGGTGCGGGACGGCGAGGCCCAGGGTTGCGTCAGCGCCGGTAACACCGGCGCATTGATGGCCTTTGGCCGCTCTATCATCCGGATGTATCCGGGGATTGAGCGTCCTGCCATTTCCAAGCTGATTCCCTCTCTGCGTGGCCGCTGCCATGTGCTGGACCTGGGCGCCAATGTCGATTCCACCGCGGAGAATCTCTACCAGTATGCGCTGATGGGGTCGTTGATGGCGTCTGCCATCTGTGCCCAGCCCGAGCCGCGGGTGGCGCTCCTGAATGTGGGTGAGGAAGAGATCAAGGGCAATGAGCAGGTGCGACTGGCCTCCCACATGCTGGCCCAGTGCGACACCATCAATTACATCGGCTACGTGGAGGGCAGTGACCTGTTCCGCGATGTGGCGGATGTTGTGGTGTGTGACGGGTTCGTCGGCAATATTGCGCTCAAGACCGGTGAGGGTGTGGCCGGCCTGCTTATCGAGCTGATGGAACAGGCCTTCACGCGAACGCTGTATGGCCGCTTCGTGGGCTTACTGGCCCGGCCAATCATCGGGCGTCTGCTGCAGTTGATGGATCCGTCCCGGCATAACGGCGCCAGCCTGCTGGGATTGCAGGGCGTTGTCATCAAGAGTCACGGCAATGCCAACGAGCGCGCCATGCTGGCGGCCATCCGGCAGGCGGTGAAGGAAGTCGAGCTTGATGTGCCGCAACGCATCAACGAACGCCTCGACGATTTGATGATCTGATCCTGCCCGAAATCAACCCTGAGACTAAAGTCTGCCCCTTCTGACCGGTACATTGGCTGGATCATGCCTTAAATTGTACTATTGGCTAATCTCCCGCAACCCCCCAATGACGATAAGATCCCGCTTATGAAATCAGCCTTTATTTTTCCCGGACAAGGGTCTCAGTCGGTTGGCATGTTGTCTGCCGCCGCCGAGCATTGGCCCATCATCGAACAGACCTTCGCGGAAGCGTCTCAACTTCTTGGTTACGACTTGTGGCAGCTGTGCCAGAAAGGCCCGGCAGAGGAGCTGAACCAGACCATGGTGACACAGCCCGCGCTGCTGACGGCCAGTGTGGCTTTGTGGCGCCAGTGGTTTGTGGCAGGCGGTGGCAAGCCGGATTTTGTGGCGGGCCACAGCCTGGGCGAATACAGTGCGCTGGTTGCCGCCGAGAGCCTGAATTTCTTCGACGCCATCAAGCTGGTGCGGTTGCGCGGTGAGTTGATGCAGACCGCCGTGCCGGCGGGTGAGGGCAAGATGGCCGCGATTCTCGGTCTGGAAGATGCGGACGTGATCGCGGCCTGTGAAGAAGCCGCCGAAGGCGACGTGGTATCGGCGGTCAATTTCAACGCGCCCGGCCAGGTAGTCATCGCCGGCTCGGCCGCCGCGGTGGATCGCGCTATCGAAGCCTGTAAAGCCAAAGGGGCCCGCAAGGCCATGCCGCTGCCGGTCAGCGTGCCTTCCCATTGTGCGCTGATGAAGGGCGCTGCTGCGGAGTTGGCCGAGGCGCTGGACGACGTCAGCTTTAACGATGCTGTCATACCGGTCATACAGAATGTTAACGCCTCAGCCGAGACGGACTCAGCTACACTGAAAGCCAATCTGGTCAAGCAGTTGCATTCACCCGTACTGTGGACCGATTCGGTACGCACACTGGTTGGCAGCGAGGTAGGCTGCGCCGTGGAGTGTGGTTCCGGCAAGGTGCTTGCAGGGCTTATCAAGCGTATCGACCGTAATCTGTCGGTGTATGGAATCGAAGAACCGGATGCGATCGCCAAGGCGCTGGATGCATTCGGACAGTCGTAAACAACAGGGAGCACGACATGTCTCTTGAAGGCAAAACCGCACTGGTCACCGGTGCAACCCGTGGTATTGGCAAAGCCATTGCGCGGGCATTGGCGGAACAGGGTGTCGAAGTGGTGGGAACCGCCACCAGCGCCGAGGGCGCCGAATCCATTACCGCAGCGCTGAAAGACGCGGGTCTGAACGGTTACGGTATTGTCATGAACGTCGCTGATCCTGACAGCATAGAGGCTGGTCTCAAGGAAGTGACGGAAAAGTCCGGCGCGCCTTTGATTCTCGTCAACAATGCCGGCATCACACGTGATAACCTCCTGATGCGATTGAAAGACGACGACTGGACATCGGTGCTGGAAACCAACCTTTCCAGCGTTTACCGGACCAGCAAGGCGGTGCTACGTGGCATGGCAAAGGCCCGCTGGGGGCGCATTATCAATATCAGTTCCGTGGTGGCCGGTATGGGCAACCCGGGGCAGGGCAACTACTGTGCCGCGAAGGCCGGTGTTGAGGGCTTTACCCGCAGCCTGGCAAAAGAAATGTCGAACCGTGGCATCACCGCAAACTGTGTGGCGCCGGGGTTCATCGATACGGATATGACGCGAAAACTGGACGACAAGCAACGCGAGGCTATGCTGGAAGTCATACCCGCGGGTCGTCTGGGCGAACCGGAAGAAGTCGCCGCTGTGGTGGCCTTCCTGGCGTCCGAACCGGCTGCTTACGTGACAGGGGAAACCATTCACGTAAACGGCGGCATGTACATGGGATAAGCCCGCGAGCCGGGCTTGTGCGCAACTCCTTGTCGCACAACATGTTAGACAGAATCCCTGCTTGTTTGCAGGTAGGGTTTAAACTAAACTGGCAACACTTAGGTTGCGTGGTTGACACAAAAGTGAGGACATTATGAGTACAGTTGAAGAGCGCGTGAAGAAGATCGTTTGTGAACAGTTGGGCGTGAAAGAGTCCGAAGTTCAGAACTCATCTTCTTTTGTAGAGGATCTTGGCGCTGACTCACTGGACACCGTTGAGCTGGTCATGGCACTGGAAGAGGAATTTGAAACTGAAATTCCCGATGAAGAAGCCGAGAAACTGGCCAGTGTTCAGGATGCAATCGACTACATCGTCGCGCACACCTGATACTCAGCACGTAGTATAAGCCAGGCCAAAAAGCCGTCCTTGGGTTAATTCGGAGGACGGCTTTTTTATTGGCTGACTTTCCGGTTCAATTGGCTTTCCGACATCACACCATCCACACCAGGTGAAAGGGGTTATGACAAAACGACGTGTTGTAATAACGGGCATGGGCATGCTGTCGCCGCTGGGGAACAGCGTCGAGTCCTCTTGGGAAGGAATCCGGGCAGGGCGGAGCGGTATAGGGATGATCGACCGTTTCGATGCTTCCGGCTACAACACCCGGATTGGCGGCGCCATCAAGGATCTCGACCTTGAGCCCTACCTGTCCGCCAAGGACGCCCGCAAACTGGATGCCTTTATCCATTACGGTCTCATCGCGGCCCAGCAAGCTGTCGAGGCCAGTGGTCTTGAGCACTACACCGAGCTGGACAATGAGCGGGTGGGTGTGGCCATCGGGTCCGGGATTGGTGGCCTGGAGTTCATCGAGAAGAGCGTGCTGGCGATGGACAAGTCCGGCCCCCGCAAGGTGTCTCCGTTCTTCGTGCCGGCATCGGTCATCAACATGATCTCCGGTAATGTGGCCATCCGTTTCGGTTACCGCGGACCCAACATTGCCATCACTACGGCCTGTACCACCGGTACGCACAACATCGGCTACGCCGCCCGCACCATTGCCTATGGCGACGCGGATGTGATGCTGGCCGGGGGCTCGGAAATGGCCACCACCCGCACCGGCATAGCGGCGTTCTCCGCTGCCCGGGCCCTGTCGACCCGCAATGACGAACCGGAGAAAGCCAGCCGGCCCTGGGACAGCGGGCGTGATGGCTTTGTGCTCAGTGACGGTGCCGGTGTGATGGTGCTGGAAGATCTCGAGCACGCTCGTCGTCGCGGCGCCACCATCTACGGCGAGGTCATCGGCTTTGGCATGAGCGATGATGCCCACCACATCACCGCTCCGCCGGAGTCCGGCGAGGGCGCGGCCCGATCCATGAAGAACGCGATCCGGGATGCGGGCATCCAGCCCGCGGACATCGGTTACATCAATGCCCATGGTACCTCCACCCAGGTCGGCGACGTGGCCGAGGTAGCCGCGGTAAAGGAGGTGTTTTCCGAGCACGCCTTCAAGCTCGCCATGAGCAGCACCAAATCCATGACCGGGCATCTGCTGGGCGCTGCCGGCGCCGTAGAGGCCATTTTCTCGGTACTGGCCATTCGCGACGGCGTGCTGCCGCCGACCATCAATCTGGACAATCCGGATGAAGGCTGTGATCTCGACTTCGTTGCCAGTGGTGCCAGAGAAGCCGATATCCGGGTTGCGCTGTCGAATTCGTTCGGGTTTGGCGGTACCAACGGTACCCTGATCTTCCAGCGCTTCGAAGACTGACCCGCACCGATGAACCTGTACTGGGCGGATGACGCCGGCGTTCCGGCAGCGGATCGCGGTCTCGCCTATGGTGATGGCCTGTTCGAGACCATTCGCATGCACCAAGGTGGCGGTGTTCTGCTGTCCGGTCATGTGGCGCGGATGGTGGCTGGCGCTGCGGTCCTGGGAATCCCGCTGACCGAATCGGATGTGCGGGGCGTGATTCGTCAGGCGTCCAGCAGATACGGAGGCGCTCACGGTGCAGCCGGGTGGGTGCTCAAACTGGTGCTGACCCGCGGTGCCGGTGGTCGTGGCTACCGGCCAACGGCCGATCTGGTTCCGACCATGGTGGTGTCTGCCGCGGCGTTGCCTGCCCATCCGGGTCATGACGGTGTCATGGCTGCACGGTCGGCGTTTCCCCTGACCGTCAACCCTCTGCTGGCAGGCATCAAGACGCTGAATCGTCTCGAACAGGTAATGGCCAGCCGCGAGCTGACCGATGACCTTTACGAGATGATCATGACCAATGCGGCGGGGGACCTGGTCGAGGGCACCCGCACTAATCTGCTGGTCAGCACGCCACAGGGCTGGTTGACCCCGCCGGTGTCGCAACTGGCGGTGGCCGGCGTGATGCGGGATCACGTGGTGCAAACCCTGGAGCGGCGCGGAGAGCCTGTCGAGCAGGGCGCCGTTACCCCCGCGGCGCTGGATGCAGACCAGTGCCGGGTCCTGTTCCTGATGAACAGCCTGATTGGCGTGGTGCCGGTTCGCAGATTGGACGACCGGGATTTGCCAGTGGACAGCGCTCTTGCGACAATCTTCAACCCCCTCGATCTAGTGGAAACCCAGGTTTGATCCGGAAGCTATTGATATCCGTTGTTTTTCTCGTGGTGCTGGCGGCCTCAGGTGGCGCGTTGTGGGTGTGGCAGGGCCTGAAAACCCTCGATGCCCCCATAACGCTGCAGGAGCCGGTACTGTTCGATGTGCCCCAGGGCACCAGCTTTGACCAGTTGGCCCGTCAGCTTGAGGCCGAGGGCTTTTTGCCCGATGCCCTGTGGCTGCGTGTGCACGGTCGCCTCCATCCGGAAGATGCCCGAATCAAGGCCGGTGAATACGAGGTCACCGATGGCATGAGCCCGCGGGATGTACTCGCGAAGCTGGTGGCCGGCGACACCAAACAATGGTCGATCCAGTTTATCGAAGGCTGGACCTTCCGGGATATGCGTCAGGCGCTGGCCAACAGTGAGCGGCTGCGCAAGGAAACCACCGACTGGAGTGATGAGGAGATCATGACCGCGGTGGGCGCCGAAGGAGAACATCCCGAGGGCCGGTTCTTCCCGGATACCTATTCGTTCACCAGCAGTGATACCGACCTGGACTTGCTGCGCCGCGCTTACGGGCGCCTGAACAGTGTGCTTGAAGCAGAATGGGAAAAGCGTGCCGAGGGATTGCCTTACGAATCCCCCTACGAGGCCTTGATCATGGCCTCCATCGTGGAACGGGAGACCGGCGCACCCCATGAACGCGGGCAGGTCGCGGGTGTTTTCGTGCGGCGCCTGGAGAAGGGCATGCGCCTGCAAACCGATCCGACCGTCATCTACGGTATGGGCGACAGCTACATTGGCCGCATTACCCGTAAGGATCTGCAGAAATACACGCCCTACAACACCTATCGCATTGATGGTTTGCCACCGACCCCCATTGCGCTGGCGGGGAAAGAGGCGATCCACGCGGCACTGAACCCGGAAGACGGCGACAGCCTCTACTTTGTCGCCCGCGGTGACGGTACTCACAAGTTTTCCCGAACGCTCAGTGAGCACCAGCAGGCAGTAAGGGAATTCCAGCTCAATCGTCGTTCCGATTACCGCTCGTCGCCGGCACCGGTGCTGCCTGAGGACAACCCATGAGCCGGCGCGGCCTGTTCATTACCTTCGAGGGTACCGAGGGCGTCGGCAAGTCGACCCAGTTGCGCACGGCGGCCGACACGCTGGAGGCGCTGGGTGTTGACTGTGTGGTGACCCGGGAACCCGGGGGTACCCCGATGGCGGAAGCCATTCGTGAGTTGCTGCTGACGCCGCGGGACGAGCCGGTGAACGACATCACAGAATTGTTGCTGATGTTCGCCGCCCGCGCGCAGCATCTGCACACCCGTATTCTGCCGGAGCTCAATGCCGGCCGCTGGGTTCTGTGCGATCGGTTCACCGATGCCACCTTTGCCTACCAGGGCGGGGGCCGTGGTGTGCCGGAAGAGCGCATTGCGTTGCTGGAACAGCTGGTTCAGGGTGAACTGCGGCCGGACCGGGTCGTTCTTCTGGACGCACCGGTCGAGACCGGCATGACCCGCGCCCGCCACCGCGGTGAGCTGGATCGTTTCGAACAGGAGGCGGTAGATTTTTTCCAGCGCATTCGAGCGACCTATCTGCGACGGGCCCATGCCGACCCGGCACGCTATCAGATCGTTGATGCGGCCAGAGATCTGGAGGTGGTTACCGCGGAAGTTGCCGAGCACATCAAGGCATTGGTGACCGCGGCAGGCTGAACCGGATTCAGCTCTCTGGGAGCGGCACGTTCCCTGCCGATCCGTGCAAATTCTGCTCATTTCTGCTTTAATCGGGGCACCAGATCAATACACTCCGGGATCCGGGTATGTTGAACGCACTGTTGCTGAAGCTCCCTACAGCGTCACACCAGCATCGCCACGAACACCACCAGATTGTGGTTGGTGTCCGGGGTGAGGCGGACCTGAGTGTCGACGGTACCGGCTCTCACCTGGACACCTGGCGAGCCTGCCTGGTTCCGACCGGCGCCCGCCACGACTACTGTGGCGACAACCAGAATCACGTTCTGGTCATCAACCTTGATCCCTACATGCCGGCCCTCACCAGTCCTGACCATGGTGAATACGAACGCCTGGCGCCCTTGTTCGAGCGCCCCAGAACCCTCGACATGGACAGCAAGCTGCAGGGGCTGGTGCAGTTTGCCGCGGGTGAGTTTGACCGCTCCCCGACCAATGAGGGGATGAAGCGTCATCTTGCCGGCAGTATCCTGCATTGTATGGCGGAACGGTTGAACGATCAGCGCGCGGTTTCGGTCAATCGCCAGATCATTCGCCCGGACACCATCCGCCGTTACATCATGGAAAACCTGCATCGCAAGATTACGGTTCAGGACCTTGCCGGTGTCGCCTGCCTGAGTGTCAGCCGTTTTCATGAGATGTTCCGCGAAGTCACCGGCATCACTCCTCACCAGTTCCTGTTGAAGACCCGCCTCGACCAGGCCGCCCAGTTGCTGGTGTCGACCAGCCTGTCGGTGTCCGAAGTCAGCTACCGAACCGGTTTCTCCTCCCAAAGCGCCCTCACCAATGCTTTGCGAAAGCACAAGGGCACAACGCCAACCCGGTTGCGCATTGGCGAAAAAGTCGCCTGATTTCATAAAAAACCGCCACTTTCGGACGAATTTGCAAAAGAATCGGAGGATTCTGTAAGCCGATTATCCGTAGTAACACTAACGTATACCTGTGTGTCATTCTGCGGAAATCGCCATTATGTTCAGTGCCAACAAGGTTCTTGAGCCATCCGCTGAGCCCCGCCACATCGCCGGCATGCCTTTGCTGGCGTCCTGCGCTCCCGGTTATTTTGTTGCCCCGTCCGCTTTTGCCATCGGCAGCGAAAGTAACGCTTTTTATATCGAACAACGCGTAAAAGCCGGTAACTGCTATATTAATTGTAATCAGACGGGTGCGGTGGTGAAGGTGTGGCCGTTCGGCGGTCGTAAATGCACCCTTGCTTCCATGCCATTGAGAGAGTTTGAGGAGCCCGGAGCTCTTGTCACAGACCAATACGCCATCAACTGGATAAGGAGGTAGTCACACGTATGTATCAGCCTGCGTTGTAGGCGCTAGTGCGTTCTCACTCGTTTAAAGCAGAAGAGACATAACAACAATTGACGCGTCTGCCGGACTCAGCCCGGGAAGCGCGTCAAACAGTCGGGCGAAGGTCCGATTAATGAACTGGAGGAGCCTTATGGCTATTGGAGTTTGGATCAGTCTGTTTGCATACTTTGCGCTCATGATTGCCATTGGCATTTATGCGATGCGCACGTCCACCTCATCATCTGAGGATTACATGTTGGGTGGCCGCGCCCTCAGCCCGAAAGTAGCGGCGCTGTCTGCCGGCGCCTCGGATATGAGCGGTTGGTTGCTTCTGGGTTTGCCAGGGGCGCTCTACGTTACTGGCCTGGCATCCGCCTGGATCGGTATCGGTCTGTTTGTGGGTGCGTTCGTTAACTGGACCCTGGTTGCGCCGCGTCTGCGCGAGCAAACGGTTCACTACGGCAACGCCATTACCATCCCGTCGTTCCTGGCGAACCGGTTCCCGACTCAGGCGCTGTCGCTGAGAACGGTATCTGCCATCGTTATCGTTATTTTCTTTGCGGTCTACACGGCTTCCGGTCTGGTCGCAGGCGGCAAGCTGTTTGAAAGCGCGTTTGCCGGAATCTTCAACTTCGGCGGCATGAGCGACTACGCTGCGGGTATTGTGATTACGCTCGGTGTGGTGCTGGTGTATACCGTTGTGGGTGGCTTCCTCGCCGTCAGCATGACCGACTTTGTACAGGGCTGCATCATGATGCTGGCGCTGGTCATCATGCCGGCTGTGGTGCTCTTCGGTGAAGGCGGCGGAGGTTTCGCGCAGGCTTCAGAAACGCTGAATTCGGTGGATCCAACCCTGTTGTCGTGGACCGAAGGGCTGACCTTCATCGGCTGGCTGTCTGCTGTCACCTGGGGTCTGGGCTATTTCGGCCAACCGCACATCATCGTACGCTTCATGGCCATCCGCACGCTGAAAGATGTACCCATTGCCCGTAATATCGGCATGGGCTGGATGGGTATTTCCCTGATCGGTGCCATCTCACTGGGTATCTTCGGCCGTGCTTACGCCGTGCGTAACGGCATGGACGTGGCAGATCCGGAAACCATCTTCATCATCCTGTCCGATCTGCTGTTCCATCCGCTGATCACCGGTTTCCTCTACGCCGCGCTGCTGGCTGCGGTCATGAGTACCATCTCCAGTCAGTTGCTGGTGTCTTCCTCGTCGCTGACTGAGGACTTCTACCGCCTGTTCCTGCGCAAAGAAGCCACGGACAAGGAATGCGTCGGCGTTGGTCGAATCTGCGTTGTCCTGGTGGGTCTGGTTGCGGCAGTGATCGCGTCGGATCCGGACTCCCAGGTACTGGCCCTGGTCAGTAACGCCTGGGCAGGCTTCGGTGCGGCCTTTGGTCCGCTGATCATCCTGTCGCTGATGTGGTCGCGTACCAACGGTGCCGGCGCTATCGCAGGCATGGTGGTAGGTGCTGCTACCGTGATGGCGTGGATCTCACTGGGCTGGAACGGCGAGTTCATGGGTGGCCCGGGTGTGTACGAGATCATTCCAGGCTTCGCCGCAGGCATGATCGCCATCATCGTGGTGAGCCTGGCCACTGCCGATGCTGGCGAGTATCAGCATATTGAGCGCTAAACAGAAGCGGTAATTTCGCTCTGAGTGATTGTAGGGGCTCCTTCGGGAGCCCTTTTTTTGTGGGTGCCTGGCAGCGGGGCGGGAGGCCCTTTCTTCTGGGAAAAAGAACTCGCTGCGCTCAGACATCTTTGTTCCCGCCAGAAAGGGTCTCCCGCCCCGCTGCCGATCAGACCAAGTGTTTTGAAGGCGAAACCTATTGAGGTTTAATCCGGTCCGGGGTGGGGGTGCTTTTTCTGCAGGGACAAAGGTGTCTGAGCGCAGCGAGTTCTTTTCCCGAAAGAAAAAGCACCCCCACACCGGGCCAGGCCACCAAAAACCAAAGGCTACAAACAAAAAAACGCCAGCCCGAAGGCTGGCGTTTTCATGGAGTTGCCTCTCTCACTTCAAGGCAGAAGACCAGTGCTTAAGCGACGTTCGCTTCAGCGGCCTTCTTGGTGTAGTTCTCCATCTGGTCGAAGTTGAGATACTTGTAGATCTCTTTCGACATGCTGTTCAGGTTCTTGGCGTACTCCATGTACTCCGCCGGAGTCGGCAGTTTGCCCAGAACCGCACCCACTGCCGCCAGTTCCGCAGAGGTCAGGTACACGTTGGCACCATCGCCGAGGCGGTTCGGGAAGTTACGCGTGGAGGTGGACAGAACCGTGGACTTGGCAGCCACACGTGCCTGGTTACCCATGCACAGGGAGCAACCCGGCATTTCGGTGCGCACACCGGCCGTGCCGTAGGTGTTGAAGTAGCCTTCTTCCATCAGCTGGGCCTGATCCATCTTGGTCGGCGGAGACATCCACAGACGGGTGGTCAGGGCGCCTTTGTGCTGCTCGAGCAGTTTGCCGGCAGCGCGGAAGTGACCGATGTTGGTCATGCAGGAACCGATGAAGACCTCGTCCACCTTGTCGCCAGCGACTTCGGACAGGAACTTGGCGTCGTCCGGATCGTTCGGGCAGCATACGATCGGCTCTTTGATGTCGGCCAGATCGATTTCCACCACGTGGGCGTACTCGGCGTCCTTGTCAGCGCGCATCAGCTTGGGATCAGCAATCCACTCTTCCATCTGCTTGGCACGACGCTCCAGCGTACGCGGATCGCCGTAACCTTCGGCAATCATCCAGCGCAGCATGGTGATGTTGGAACGCAGGTACTCGGCGACAGACTCTTCCGACAGGTTGATGGTACAACCCGCGGCAGAGCGCTCGGCAGAAGCGTCAGACAGCTCGAACGCCTGCTCGACGGTCAGGTGTTCCAGACCTTCGATTTCCAGGATGCGACCGGAGAATTCGTTGATCTTGCCTTTCTTCTCGACGGTCAGCATGCCTTGCTTGATGCCGTACAGCGGAATCG
>JAEPMM010000369.1 GCA_017643965.1 Marinobacter sp. | reverse complement strand
GATATCAAGGGTCGTTACCCGGAAGGCAGCAAGGTTACTGCACGTGTAACCAACCTGACCGATTACGGTTGCTTTGCTGAGCTGGAAGAAGGTGTTGAAGGCCTGGTTCACGTATCCGAAATGGACTGGACCAACAAGAACATCCACCCCTCCAAGGTTGTCCAGGTTGGCGACGAAGTGGGCGTGATGATTCTGGACATCGACGAAGAGCGTCGTCGTATCTCCCTGGGTATCAAGCAGTGTGTATCCAACCCGTGGGAAGACTTCTCCGGCAATTTCAACAAAGGCGACCGCATTTCCGGCAAGATCAAGTCAATCACTGACTTCGGTATCTTCATCGGTCTGGACGGTGGCATCGATGGTCTGGTTCACCTGTCCGACATCAGCTGGAACGAGACTGGCGAAGAAGCCGTTCGTGAATACAAGAAGGGCGACGAAGTTGAAACCGTTATCCTGTCTGTTGACCCGGAGCGTGAGCGCATCTCCCTGGGCATCAAGCAGCTGGAAAGCGATCCGTTCGCCGAGTTTGTTCAGCTGAACGACAAGGGCTCCATCGTCAAGGGCACCGTGTCCGCTGTTGACGCCAAGGCAGCTACGATCGCTCTGAACGACGAAGTAGAAGCTGTTCTGAAGGCTTCCGAAATCAGCCGTGACCGTGTTGAAGACGCACGCAACGCGCTGAAGGAAGGCGAAGAAGTCGAAGCGAAGATCATCAGCATCGATCGCAAGAACCGCGTGATCAACCTGTCTGTGAAGTCCAAAGACGTTGAGGACGACAAGCAGGCGCTTGAGAACGTGCGCAGCAAGACCGCGGAATCTTCTGGTGCGACCACCATCGGTGATCTCATCAAGGAGCAGATGCAGCAGCAAAACGCCAACAAAGAATAAGTTTCTTGTTGGTATGAAAAAAACGGGCTCTAAGAGCCCGTTTTTTTTGTGTTTTTTTCTGGTTTGGCTAAACTAGGGTCATGGAGCTGGTAACCGGCTGTCCAATAATAAAGAAGAGGGATAAGCCTCATGACGAAGTCCGAACTGGTTGAGCTGATTGCATCCAAGCAGACACAGCTCTCCGTGAAAGATGTGGAACTGGCTGTAAAAACGATTATTGAACATATGTCTCAATCCCTGTCCAATGGCCAGCGGATCGAGATCCGCGGATTCGGCAGTTTTTCCCTGCACCACCGAGCAGCGAGAACCGTCCGGAACCCGAAAACCGGCGAGGCTGTTCAGTTGCCCGCCAAGTTTGTACCGCACTTCAAGCCGGGCAAAGAATTGCGCGAACAGGTGAATGACAGCCTGAAAAAAGGTTTTTGATCGCTTTTTTTCAGGGAATGAACACTGATCGGGGTCCACACCCTCTGGGGGAGCACTACAGCAATGGCAGGGTTGCAGAAAGTTCTTATCATTCTGTTGGTTTTATTGCTTGTCCTGGCGGCGCTGGTCTTCTCTCTCAATAACCAGATGGCGGTGGCACTGAACTTTCTGGTCTTCGAGACCCAGCCCCATGGTGTTGCGGTCTGGATCATTCTGTCGTTTGTGGTGGGCGCACTGATTGGTGTGTTGATCACAATGCTCGCCACCTTCCGAACTTCCGTCTCCCGTCGAAACCTGCAGAAGCGGCTTACCCGCGCGGAGCAGGCATTGGAGAAATCCAGGGCCGAGAACGACCGGACGCTTTAATGGACATAGTGCTTCAGTGGCTGCTCCTGACCGTGGCTGTCGCGGCCGGTTGGTTTGCCGGGCGCCTCAGCAGTTCCTCACGGGGCTCGAAAAAGGTCATTGCCGACGAAGACTCGGTAAGAGATCGCCTGCAGTTCCTGTTTACCAACTACTCCGATCAGGCCGTGGAGAACTTCGTCCAGTCTCTGGCGGTTAACCGCGATACCGTCAGCCTTCATCTTTCCATCGGTGCCCATTTTCGCTACAAGGGCGAAACCGACCGTGCCATTCTGATTCACCAGAACCTGCTCGCCCGTCCTGAGCTGCCATCCCGCTTTTCGCCCCAGGTCACCTTCGAGCTGGCGCTGGACTACCTCAATGCCGGCTTGCTGGATCGCGCGGAAGCCTTGCTTCATGAACTGATGGGGGATCGTGAATACGGCCGCAAGTCCTCTCTGCAGTTGATCGAGTTGTACCAGCAGGAAAAAGAATGGGGCAAGGCCGCGCAGGTGGCTCAGACCCTGACCAACGGCCAGACCGATCCGGCTGTACTGAAGATGCTGGCTTACATTACCTGCGAAATTGCTGACGAGGCTTTCAAGAAAGACGATCGCTGGGGTTCCCAGAAACTCGCGAAAGAGGCGCTGGAGTTCGACCGATCCTGTGTGCGTGCCACCTTTATTCTGATGAAGCTGCAAATCCGTCAGGGGAATTTCAGAGAGGCTGCGGGTCAGAGCTTCAAGGTATTCGACCAGAATCCGGAGTTCGGTTCCGAGGCGGTCGACCGATTGATGAAGCTGGAACACGAACACGGCGACATCGGCAGGCTGGTGAAGAAGCTCCGCAAGCTCTATGAAACCTGGCCGAGCACCAGCCTGTTGTTGGCGCTGGTGGAGTCTGTGGAACGCGCTTCCGGCCGCCCGGCAGCCATTGAGCTGCTGCGGCTGGAGCTGGAGGTACGCCCCAGTGTTCGCGGCCTGCTGCGCCTCGTGGAAATGGCCGGCTATGAGAAGGGCATGACCACGGATGAAGGCCGTCTGGTCAGCCGCATTGGCCATCTTATTCTCGCCAACCGCCCCGTCTATCGCTGTGTCAGCTGCGGCTTCTCGGGCTGGCAGTTACACTGGCTGTGCCCGAGCTGCAAGCAATGGGAAACCGTGCGGCCCATTCAGGGTGTCGAAGCCGAATAACATCGAGTTGCGGTACACTATGGGGTACCGATGTTTACGATCCCTTTCACCGATTGCCCCCAGGACCTGACTGTGCAAAGCAAACATGACCCGAAGATCATCGTCGCCCTCGATTTTCCCTCAGAAAACCCCGCGCTGGCACTGGTGGATCAGCTGGACCCGGCCAAGTGCCGCCTGAAGGTCGGCAAAGAGCTGTTCACCCGCTCAGGCCCGGCTTTGGTGCGCAGTCTTCAGGATCGTGGGTTCGACGTCTTTCTCGATCTGAAATTTCACGACATCCCCAACACCACCTCCGCTGCGGTCGCGGCGGCTGCCGATCTGGGTGTCTGGATGGTGAACGTGCACGCCTCCGGTGGCGAGAACATGATGGTGGCCTGCCGCGAGCGTCTGGAAACCTTCGGTGCCGACCGCCCGTTACTCATCGCCGTCACCGTCCTGACCAGCATGTCCGCCGCGGATCTGGCCGGTATCGGTATCACTGACAGCCCGGAAGCTCACGTCTCCCGCCTGGCAACCCTGACAAGAAACTGCGGCCTCGACGGCGTGGTCTGCTCTGCCCAGGAAGCTCCAAAGCTGAAAGCGGAGCAGGGCACCGACTTCAAACTGATCACCCCGGGAATCCGCCCGCTGACCGCGGACAAAGGTGACCAGCAGCGCATCATGACCCCTACCGATGCCCTCAAGGCCGGGTCTGATTACCTTGTTATTGGCCGGCCGATTACTCAGGCAGTTGATCCTTTGGCTGCCTTGGAGGCTATTCATTC
>JAEPMM010000476.1 GCA_017643965.1 Marinobacter sp. | reverse complement strand
CCTCCCCCTGCCACTGCTCGTGGAACACCGCCGCGGAAGGAGCCTGGCCGCGCACCGGTGACCACCGCACCACCACATCCTGATCCATGGGTATGGCGCCCTGCTCCGGCGTGACCCGCACCCGGTCACCGTCCCAGGTGCTACGCAGCGCGTGGCTCGGGCTGGCGACATCGGCCACCGGTAAGCCGGCGTCAATCTCCAGATTGACCACCGCCCGATGGCTCTGGTCCCCCACGTCCTCCGCCCGCACGGTGAACGGGCTGATGGCGTCGGCATCGGGCACCTCGGTCGTCGGCCGGGCCCAGCCGCCCTGCCACTGCGCAGGCGACTGGGCCAGAGGTTCGCCCGGCATGTAGCGGGGCGTCAGGGTGGTGGGCAGACGCAGCTCGAACTCCCCGGACTGGTAACGCACGGTTTGCTGATAGTTGAGCTCCACCGTGATGGTTTCGCCCGGCGGGATGTTGGCCAGGTGAGTGGTAAACAGGTTGGGGCGCTGCTGATCCACCCGCGCGGCATTTTTGCCGGCCTTTCTGGCCGCCTCGTAGCGCCGTTTGGCCTCCTGCTTTTCCTGCACTTCGCCGACAATCTCCCGATCCCCCACGCGCATGGTCATGCCATACACGCTGGCCTTTTCCGGCAACGGAAACACGAACACGCCTTCGCGCCACTGCTGGCTGGTGTTCCTGAAGCTCTGAGTCAGCCGGGTATCGGCAATCAGCCCGCTGACCCGGACCCGGTACTCGGTGTTGAGCAGCGTGGCCTGGCCCTGGTGGCGGCCGTCGGCATCGACGAATTCCAGCATGCCGGTGCCCTCAGCTGCGCTGGCGGCCTCCGCGTACAGAGGGTGCATAAACAACAACAGCAGCACCGCCAGCCATAGGGATACGCCCTCACAGCAGCGTTTGAGGCGCCGGGGGTCGAGTCGGGGTTTGTAGAGTGCCAGCCTGAGTAACGTCGTTGGTAGCATCATGGTGCATCCTTTCTTTTTCGGTTCCGGCACCGCCGGGTTGCATGGGATGACGCTATTTCAGCGCAGCGAAACGACGCTCAGGTGGCGGAATCTGGCAAACTGACGGGGAGAAAATGATGAATTGTGGCAAACCCGGCGGTTGGCCTTGTTCTGGCTCTCCAGCGTGGTTAAATGGAGCCTGTCATTCACCGGAACCCTAGTTATCCATGAAACGACACATCGCCCTGATTGAAGACGAGCCTGCCATTCGTGAAAATTACCGCGACGCATTC
This sequence comes from Marinobacter sp., assembly GCA_017643965.1. Taxonomy (GTDB): domain Bacteria; phylum Pseudomonadota; class Gammaproteobacteria; order Pseudomonadales; family Oleiphilaceae; genus Marinobacter. Next base: position 722 of record JAEPMM010000476.1, on the reverse strand, counting down.
GAGCGCCGGGGGTATCGCGTGTCTGCCTACGGTGACCGCAAGAGTGCCTTTCAGGTGCTGCGCACAGCGCTGCCCGATCTGGCGATCATCGACGTGGGCCTGGGGGATGAACCGGAGGGCGGCTTCACCCTGTGCCAGGACCTGCGCCAGCTGTCCGCCACCGTGCCGATCATTTTCCTCACCGCCCGGGACAGCGATATCGATTCCGTTCACGGTCTGCGGCTGGGGGCAGACGACTACGTCACCAAAGACATGAGCCTGGATCACCTGCTGGCGCGGGTGACAGCGCTGCTGCGCCGGGCCGATGCCTGGGCGGAGGCCCTGAAAAAGCCCGACGAAGTGCTCCAGCGTGGCAAGCTCACCCTGAACGTGGACCGCATGACCGCCGACTGGCAGGGCCAGCCTGTCGACCTCACGGTGACCGAATTCTGGATGCTGCATACCCTGGTTCAGCACCCCGGCCATGTGCGCACCCGCGATCAGCTGATGGAGGCCGCCAGCACGGTGCTGGACGACAACACGGTGACCTCCCACATCAAGCGCATCCGCCGCAAATTCCAGCAACTGGACAGCGCCTTTGACGGCATCCAGACCGCCTACGGCATGGGTTATCGCTGGAATGCCCATGAGGTGTGAACCTTGAGCCTGAAGCGCCAGCTGGTTGTTGCCAGCCTGCTGATGCTGCTGATTCCCTGGGCCGGCCTGCAGTTTGTGCTGGAGCT
>JAEPMM010000257.1 GCA_017643965.1 Marinobacter sp. | reverse complement strand
GTTCGGCAATTATTACGGCACGTCCCAGGTCTGGGTGCGGGAAACCCTGGCAACAGGTCAGGATGTGATCCTCGAGATCGACTGGCAGGGCGCCGAGCAGGTGCGCAGGCTGATTCCCGAGTGTGTTGGCATCTTTATTGTGCCCCCGTCTGCGGAGGTGCTGCGTGAGCGCCTCACCGGTCGCGGCACCGACGCACCGGAGGTGGTGGAGCGCCGGCTGGCAGAGGCCAGCGAAGAGTGCGGCCATGCGGTGGAGTTCGACTACCTCGTGGTCAACGACAACTTCGATGTGGCCCTGGCCGACCTGCTGGCGATCGTTCGCAGCCAGCGGTTGCGTATGACTGCGCAGCAGGCGCGCCATGAGGTGTTGCTGTCCCGGTTATCCAGCCGCGGCTGAGCTGTTTTCCGCTGTATACAAAGTGAGCCGGTGGCAGTAAACTACCCGGTCTGCTAGATCAGTCATCTTATTTTGTCGGGGAAGTTATGGCACGAGTTACCGTTGAAGATTGTCTTGAACACGTTGATAACCGTTTTCAACTGGTTATGCTGGCTACCAAGCGCGCCCGCCAGATTGCCACCAAGGGCTTCGAGCCGATGGTCGCGGAAGAGAATGACAAGCCCACCGTCATTGCTCTGCGTGAAATTGCCGAGGGCAAGGTCAGTCGCAGCCTGCTGACCGAAGACGACGACGAGTAAGTTGTCGGGCAGGTCGGATCGGTAGAAATACCTGCCTCCCTGCCACAAGCATTGAAATCTGTCCCCGCGGTTTTATAGTGTAGTGTAAGGCGTGGGTGAACAGATGGCGGAAGGACCCGGATGCGTGCATTCGGGTTTTTTTGTTACCGGTTTATGAACGGACGTTGGAGGCGCGGTGTCGGCAGAGGCGACGGTTGAAGGGCTGGCGAAAGAGCTCAGCTCCTATCTGGATACGCATCGGATCAACCAGGTGCGACGGGCCTACTATTATGCCGAACAAGCCCACGAAGGCCAGATGCGCCGCAGTGGCGACCGCTACATTACCCATCCTCTTGCCGTTGCTCACATCCTCGCCGATCTGAAGCTGGACCATCAGAGCCTGATGGCCGCCATGCTCCACGATGTCATCGAGGACACCGGTATCCCCAAGGATGCGCTGTCGGACCAGTTCGGCGACGACGTCGCGGAGCTGGTCGACGGGGTAAGCAAGCTCACCCAGATCGAGTTCCGTTCCCGTGCCGAGGCCCAGGCCGAGAATTTCCAGAAAATGACCCTGGCCATGGCCCGGGACATCCGCGTGATTCTGGTGAAACTGGCAGACCGCCTGCACAACATGCGCACCCTGGGGCCCATGCCCTATGAGAAGCGCCAGCGGATTGCCAACGAGACCCTGGATATCTACGCCCCCATCGCCAACCGGCTCGGCATGCACTCCATCTGCACCGAGCTGGAGGACCTGGGTTTTGCCTCGCTGTATCCCATGCGCTCCCGCTACATCTCCAAAGCGGTGGACAAGCTGCGGGGCAGTCACCGGGAAATCATTGACGAGATCCGCGGCAAGCTGCAGGAAAAGCTGGAGGAGCGAGGTCTGCCCGGGCGGATTCTGGGGCGCGAGAAACACCTGAACAGCATCTACAACAAGATGAAGTTCAAGCAGAAGTCCTTCCATGAAATCATGGACGTCTACGCCTTCCGCATCATTACCGACACGGAAGACGACTGTTACCGGATCCTCGGTGCCGTACACAGCCTATACAAGCCACTGCCGGGACGGTTCAAGGACTACATCGCCATGCCCAAGGCCAACGGCTACCAGTCCCTGCACACCACATTGTTCGGCATGCATGTGAACATCGAGATCCAGATCCGCACCGAGGAAATGGAGCACATTGCCAACAACGGCATCGCTGCCCACTGGATGTACAAGAACGAGCCCTCCAGTGTCACCAGCGTGAACCAGTCGCGGGTGGATCGCTGGGTGAAAGGGCTGATGGAAATGCGGGAGCGCGCGGACGATTCCCTGGAGTTCATCGAGCACGTGAAGGTGGACCTGTTCCCGGATGAGATCTACGTGTTCACCCCCAAGGGCAAGATCATGGAATTGCCCAGCGGCGCCACCCCGGTGGACTTTGCCTACGCCATCCACACCGACATCGGTAACGCTACCGTGGCCTGTCGTATCAACCGCAACCTGGGCTCCCTGAGCCAGCCGCTGCAGAGCGGGCAGACTGTGGAGGTCATTACTGCCCCCGGCGCCCGCCCTAATCCGGCGTGGCTGAGTTTTGTGGTCACCGGCAAGGCCCGCAGCAGCATTCGTCATGTGCTGAAGAACCAGAAACGGGCCGAATCCCTGGAGCTGGGCAAGGCGCTGCTGAAGAAGTCTCTCAAGGGCTTTGGTACCAGTCTGTCGAAGATCGGCGAGAGCCAGATCGAGGCGGTGGTCCGCCACAATCAGGTCAGCAGCCTGGACGATCTGGTGAGCGAGATCGGCCTCGGAACCGCATGGCCTATCTGGTGGCGCGCCAGCTGGTCAGCGGTGCGGAAGAGGATGCGGACACCGCGCCTCAGGTGCCGTCGGAGGGCAGCCCGGTCACCATCCGCGGCACCGAGGGTTTGCTGGTGCGTTTCGCCAGCTGCTGCAAACCCATCCCCGGCGACCCGGTGGTGGGAGTAATGGACTCCGGCAAGGGCATGATGATTCACTCCGACACCTGTTCCCGTCTGCCGGACGACAACGACGGTCGCGCGCGCCTGACCCACCTCAAGTGGGCGAAGGACATTACCGATGAATTTTCCGTGGAACTGCGTTTGGAGCTCGAGCGCCAGCGTGGCGTGATTGCCGAAGTGGCCAACGCGGTGGCCATGGCCGACGGCAACATCGAGCGCATCAACGTGGAAGAACAGAACGCCCGTCTCGGCGTGGTCAGCCTGGTGGTCCATGTTAATGGTCGCCGGCACCTTGCGCGGGTCATGCGACGTATCCGCAATATCCGCGCTGTGACCCACATCAACCGGGTGCGCCACTAATCCCGGGGCAGACGATTCGCTGGTTGACAGGCCGCGCTCCGAGGGGAGACGATTGACGTTTTGGCAGAAAGGAACCCGAAGGTCATGACCAACAAATCAATCATCCAGACCGAGAATGCACCCCAGGCAATCGGTACCTATTCCCAGGCAGTCAAGGCTGGCGATACCGTGTACCTGTCTGGCCAGATTCCTCTGGTGCCGGAAACCATGGAAGTGGTCGCCGGTGATTTTGCCGCCAAGACCCGTCAGGTGTTCGAGAACCTGAAGGCGGTCTGTGAAGCGGGTGGCGGTGAGCTGAAAGACATCGTCAAGCTCAACATCTACATGACGGACCTGGCCAACTTCGCCACCGTCAACGAGATCATGGCGACCTATTTCCAGGAGCCTTATCCGGCGCGGGCCGCGGTCGGCGTCGCGGCACTGCCCAAAGGTGTCCCCATCGAGATGGAAGCGGTCATGGTGTTGAGCTGATCGCGATCATTTCCCGGTAACCAACGCGGAAATCGGGATAGCGGAAGCGAAAACCGCTCTCCAGCAAGCGCTGATTGCGACAGCGCTTGCTCCCTGCGCGCCCGCCTTTGCGGGCGTTTTCCGTTGGCGCTGCGCACGGCACCTGCTGCCGCACCCAGGCCACCACCTCATCCAGCCGCACCGGCTCGCAGTCACTGGCCACGTAGCAGTCTTCCACCGGTTCTCCTGCCAGAGCCTTGTGGGTGAGATGGGCGATCACCGCCGCGGCGTCCGCCTCGTGAATGCGGTTGCTGAACGGGGCAGGGCTGGCCGGGTCCATGCCGCCGGCAATGACCTCTTCCAGGAAGCGCTGGCGGCTGGGTCCGTAGATGCCGCTGAAGCGAACCACGGTGGCAGGAAAGCCGCTGTCCAGTGCTGTGCGCTCACCGGTGATAATGGTTTGCCCGCTGAATCGTGCCGGCTCTGCCGGGCTGTGCTCGTCAACCCAGGAATCGTCATCCTGGGCGTACACGCTGGTGCTGCTGATGAAGATCAGACGTTTCAGGGCCTGGCCCCGCAGCGCGTCCAGAAGATTCTGAAGGCCGGTAACATAGGCATCCCGGTAGCCCTGTTCGTCGTAACTGGCGGGTGTCAGGCAGTAGATCACCACGTCCAGATCGTCGGGGAGCACCCGGGCGACTTGCTCGGGGTGGGTCAGGTCGGCCTTGAGCGGGCGAATGCCCGACGGCACCCGGGCAGGGTTGCGGCGCATGCCGAACACCTCTGCGCGGTCCGTTAACAGCGTGGCGATGGCGCCCCCGAGCTTGCCGCAACCGGCGACCAGAATTCGTGGAAGTTTATTGCTTTCAGTGATTGCCATAGACAATTTCAATCCTTATGCTTTGGCTTATCAAGACAGAGCGCGATGACTGCCCCTCTGACCTGGACGATTTCTGACCGGAGCTCACCATGACTCTCACCGAGTTACGATACGTTGTTACTCTCGCACGGGAAAGGCATTTTGGCCGCGCCGCAGAGCGCTGTCACGTCAGTCAGCCGACCCTGAGTGTGGCGGTAAAAAAGCTGGAGGACGAGCTGGGCATCCCGCTGTTCGAGCGCAGCAAGAGCAGTATCCGGGTGACGGAAACCGGCCAACGGATCATCGAACAGGCACAGCGAGTGCTGGATCAGGTGGGCGTGATCAAGGACATGGCTCAGGATGGCAAGAACCAGCTTAATTCGCCCCTGAGAGTCGGCGCCATCTACACCATCGGCCCCTACCTGTTCCCGCATCTATTGCCTGAACTGCGCCGCGCGGCGCCGGACATGCCGCTGTTCATCGAGGAAAACTACACCGCCAGCCTGCGCCAGAAACTGCGCCACTCGGACCTGGATGCCATCATCATTGCCCTGCCGTTCGAGGAGCCGGAGGTGGTGACCCTGCCGCTGTACGACGAGCCGTTCGTGGTATTGCTGCCTGCCGGTCATCCGTTGACCGAGAAAGAGAGCCTCACGGCGGAGGAACTGGCCAGGGAACAACTGCTGTTGCTGGGCCCCGGCCACTGCTTCCGCGACCAGGTTCTGGAATCCTGCCCGCCCCTGGTTGATGCGGTGACCCGCAATGCCAGCTCAGCAGCACCGGCACTGGTCACTGAGGGCAGTTCCCTGGAGACCATTCGGCATATGGTGGCGTCTGGCCTTGGCATCACGGTACTGCCGCTGTCGGCGGCC
>JAEPMM010000320.1 GCA_017643965.1 Marinobacter sp. | reverse complement strand
GGGTTTGTGCCCATCACCTGTGCCACGCCGATCATCATGGCGCACCCACTGGGTTTCTATGAGCGCTACGGCCTGGACGTGACCGTCACCAAAACCGCCGGCTGGGCCGTGGCGCGGGATAAATCACTGGCGGGCGAGTACGACGCGTCCCATATGCTCACTCCCATGCCCCTGGCCATGACCTTGGGCGCCGGTTCCACTCCGGAGCCGTTTATCATGCCTGCGGTGGAGAATATCAACGGCCAGGCTATCGTTCTGCACGTTGATCACAAAGACAAGCGCGACCCCAAACAGTGGAAGGGCTTCAAGTTCGGGGTTCCGTTCGAGTATTCCATGCACAATTTCCTGCTGCGTTACTATCTGGCCGAAAACGGCATCGATCCGGATAAAGACGTGCAGATCCGCGTGGTGCCGCCACCCGAGATGGTTGCCAACCTGCGCGCCGGAAACCTCGACGGTTATCTCTCGCCATACCCCTTCAACCAGCGTGCGGTGTGGGAAAAGGTTGGTTTCATCCACATGCTCACCAAGGATATCTGGGAAGGTCACCCCTGCTGCGCCTTTGCCTGCAGCCAGCAGTTTGCTACCGAGAACCCGAACACTTACGGCGCTTTGTTGCGGGCCATCATTGACGCCACCCAGTACTCCAATGTTCCGGAGAACCGCAAGGAAATCTCTGAGGCCATCGCGCCCAAGAACTACTTGAACCAGCCGGTGCCGGTCATACAGCAGGTACTGACCGGCCGTTACGCCGACGGCCTGGGCGAGGTGAAAAACGTGCCGGACCGCATCGACTTTGACCCGTTCCCGTGGCACTCCATGGGCGTGTGGATCCTGACCCAGATGAAGCGGTGGGGCTATATCGAAGGCGATGTGGACTACAAGGGCATAGCCGAACAGGTCTATCTCGCCGGCGAGACCGGAAAGATCATGGAGGAGCTGGGTTACAGCGCACCGAGCGAAACCTACAAAACCCACACCATCATGGGCAAGACGTTTGATCCGGACAGCGCCGAAGAATACACCCGCAGCTTCGCCATCGGGAGGGTATGACCATGGCTTCCCTGAATGTGCGGGCTGCGCTGTTATCGGTGTCGTTTCTCATTCTGTTTCTGGGGTGCTGGGAGATGGCAACCCAGCCCCCGGAAGCCCAGACCGGAATGACCGAATACGAGCTGTTGATGGGTGGCGCGGACCAGGAATCACGAGTGCCGCCACCTTCCGCGGTGATCAAACTGGCGTGGGCGGAGCTTTCCGATCCCTTCTATGACGCCGGTGCCAACGATAAAGGCATTGGTATCCAGTTGGGCTACTCGGTTTATCGGGTACTGACGGGATTCCTCGCGGCTATGGCGGTTGCCCTGCCGATAGGTTTCCTGATCGGCATGTCGCCACTGATGTACAAGGCTCTGAACCCTTACATTCAGGTGTTGAGGCCGATATCGCCTCTGGCCTGGATGCCACTGGCTCTGTTCATCATTCAGGATTCCGATGCCTCCGCGATCTTCGTGATCTTCATCTGCTCGATCTGGCCGATGCTTCTGAACACCGCCTTTGGCGTCGCCAACGTTCGGCAGGACTGGGTGAACGTAGCGCGAACTCACGAACTGGGGCCGCTGCGCACCGCGGTCACGGTCATTTTGCCCGCGGCGGCGCCCACCATCCTTACCGGCATGCGGATTTCCATCGGTATCGCCTGGCTGGTGATCGTGGCGGCGGAAATGCTCGTGGGTGGTACCGGCATCGGTTACTACGTCTGGAATGAGTGGAACAACCTGGATCTTGCCAGTGTGATCTTCTCGATCCTGATGATCGGGTTTGTGGGCATGCTGCTGGATCTCGCCCTGGGCCGCGCCCAGAAACTCGTCGAATACAAAGAGTGAGGCTGTTATGAGTAAGCCATTCCTGCAAGTCGATGGCCTGTCCAAGGTCTACCCGGACGGCCAGGGCGGTGATCTGACCGTTTTCGAGGATGTCCGCTTTGCCCTGGAGAAAGGTGAGTTTGTTTGCATCATCGGCCACTCCGGTTGCGGTAAATCCACCATCCTGAATGTGCTGGCTGGTCTGGATGAAGCCAGTTCCGGCAACGTGGTGATGAGCGGCAAGGAAGTTAAAGGCCCCGGGCTGGAGCGTGGCGTGGTGTTCCAGAATTACAGCCTGCTGCCCTGGAAGACCACCCTGAACAACATCGTTTTCGCTGTTCGTGCACGCTGGCCCAAGTGGTCCAAGGAGCAGGTCAGAGAGCATAGTGAGCGATATCTCAAAATGGTAGGGCTGGATCACGCGCTGAACCGCAAGCCTTCCCAGCTCTCCGGCGGCATGCGTCAGCGGGTGAGTATTGCCCGCGCCTTCGCCACCCAGCCGGAACTGCTATTGCTGGACGAGCCGTTCGGTGCACTGGATGCGCTGACCCGTGGGGTGATTCAGGACGAGCTGGTCAAGATCTGGGAGGAAACCCGCCAGACCGTGTTCATGATCACCCACGACGTGGATGAAGCCATTCTGCTTTCTGACCGCATCTTCCTGATGTCCAACGGCCCCAATGCCCGCATCGCCGAGAGCGTGAAGGTGGATATCCCGCACCCCAGGGCACGAGCCACCATTTTCCAGAACCCGGCTTACCACAGAACCCGGGATTACCTGGTGGACTTCCTGGTCAACCGCAGCGGCTCGGCCTTGCCGGAAAAAGACGGCAGCCCGAAGTTTGTCGAACCCGCCAGCGGTGACGTTACTCCTGCGTCCGGACCCAGCGAATCCAAAGCCGAATCTGCCGCCCGCGCGGTAAATGCCTGACGTGAATTGCCAAGAGAGGAAATTACCATGATGAACAAAGAACTGATGACCGCAAAAATCCTGGAAGCCAAGGCCACCAAGGGTGTGTCCTGGGAAGCCCTGGCCGAGGCCATCGGCATGTCGCCGGTGTTCACCACCTCGGCCTGTCTGGGGATGAACAGCATGACGGAGGACAAGGCGTTCGCCGTATGCGAGACCCTGGGGCTGGAGAAGTCGATTGCCGAAGCCTTGCAGGTCTGCCCGAAGAAAGCCTGGGACAGCGCCGTGCCCCAGGATCCGCTGATTTACCGCCTGTACGAGATCGTGGGGGTGTATGGCGACACCATGAAGGAACTGATTCATGAAAAGTTCGGTGACGGCATCATGAGTGCGATTGATTTCACCATGGACATCGAGAAGGAGGAGAACCCGAAGGGGGATCGCGTGGTTGTTACTTTGAATGGGAAGTTTTTGCCCTACAAGGCTTGGTGATTGCCTCTGGCTTTGGAATGGCCTGCCTTTTGTAGCCTGTTGGTTGCGGGGCGGGCTTGCGGGGTGGCAGGTGGAGCTTTTTCTTGCGAAAAGAACTCGCTTCGCTCAGACACCTTTTTCCGGCGAAAAAATCCACCTACCACCCCCCGCCGAGAGACCTACGAACTAATCCGACTTAATGATTATGAACTCCCTCTGCCTTTGATCTTTAGTCTTTTACTTCGCATACCTGTGCTGCCCGTCGGTAGGGGGGTAAGGATGCTTTTTTCTGGCCGGGAAAAAGATGTCTGAGCGAAGCGAGTTATTTTTCCCAGAAGAAAAAACATCCTTACCCCGCGTACCTGCCCCTCAACCCACAGGCTACCGAAGCCAACTCCCAAATCACGCCGACCGAGACCGGGCAACAGCACCCTGGCCAAGGGCAACCTCCACCACCGTATGCAGCTTCTCCAGCTGTGACTGAAGCATGGCAATCGGCCGGGTGCCCTCCAGAGTCAGGGCAATGTCGAGATGTTCCCCGGCGGATTCCACCGCCATTCGGGCGATGCGGAATCCGCGGATGCGGACCACCTGACACAGGCGCTCCAGGGCGGCGGTTTCCTGGGCCATGCGGCAGTTGAGGGTGTAACTCGGTATTGAGGTATCCGCTTGCGGGGTCATGCTACGTGCTCCTTGTTTGCAGTGCTGGGGCGTCGGGTTTCGTCGATCATCTCGCGGTTGCTGGCGCCGGGTTTGACGATCGGCCATACGTTGTCCTCGCGGCTGATGGCCACGTGCAGCAGCATCGGGCCGTCGTAGGCGAGGATGGTTTCGATGCCGCGGCGGATCTGGTCGGTGCGTTCGATGTGCAGCGCCGGGATGTCGAAGGCGCGGGCCATGGCAACGAAATCGGGGTTGTCGTCGAGGTTGATCTGGCTTTCGCGGTTGCCATAGAACAGCTCCTTCTGCTGGCTCACCATGCCCATGCACTGGTTGTCCATCACGCTGAGCTTCACCGGCAGGTC